>JANMIM010001222.1:0-6066 GCA_031375795.1 Bacteroidota bacterium | reverse complement strand
ACTGCCGTTGTGGGTGACACGGTCATTGGCTTGACTGCGAAAGGCGTTGCTGACCAGTGGTTTGTAGTAAAGCGTGACCGTGCTGCGGTCTGCTGCACGGTACACCCACAATACCTTGCGCTGCTCGTTGTCCCAAGCGTGGTGCAGGGTTCGCAGCTCGATCGTGGGCGCTGTGTGGTCCACCACAAACCGAATGCGGTCCTCGGCCGTCGTGCCGTTGGTCTTGTCCATTTGCAGGCGCAGGGTATAGGCACCGTCTGCCAGTCCGACCAAATTGAAGTTCGCGACGGTATCGCGGTAAGCCTGCACTTGTGCATCTGCCAGGATCGTCTGCCAATTGTCGTCGCCCTCGGTGCCAGCTTGAAAATCAATCCGATACCGCAGGAATTGCGGGTCCAGGGCATTGACCACGATGGGCACGGAGTTGGCTGCGCTGCCGCCATCGTTTTGGGGGGAGAGGATCTGCACCTCAGAGGCGCCTACGGTTTGCAGGGCCTTGCGGATATTGAGCCTGCCGGCCCCCGTGAAATGGTCCCATCCCGGCTCGCTGATGTCGTCGGCACTGCTCGTGAGGATGCCCCTGACCTGCTGCGGGCTGCAAGGGCCACGCTGAGAAAACAACAGGGCCACGGCGGCGGTGACCATCGGCGCGGATGTGCTCGTGCCACTGAAGAAATCAAAATCCTCCTCGTTGGCGGTGTCACGCACCATCGGGGCGTAGATGCCACTGCCTGGCGCACAGAGGCTTACCGCATGGCCGTGGCTGCTGAGTGGCCACAATATTTCGGTCGTGCCACCAAACGCCAAGGCCGATGCACTCACCGAAATCACCTCGTCGAAATTGCTGGGGTAGTGGAGGTTGTCGCCGGTGCCATTGCCGGCGCTTGCCAGCATCACCACGCCTTTTTGCTCGGCGTAGCGAATGGCCTCGTGCATCATTTGTGAGGGATAAATGTCGCCAAAGCTGAAATTCAGGATCTTGACTCCCTCGTCGGCGGCATAGACGATGGCGCGTGCGATGTCGTCGTCCTCACCCGCCCCGCCACCGCTGAATGCCCTCAGAACCTTGAGCTTGCAGCCTGGGGCGATGCCTGCTCCGCCATAATTGTTGTCTGCCCGGGCAGCGATGATGCCCGACACGAGGGTCCCGTGGTTGTTGTCGTCGTTGGGATTGGGGTCTTCGAACAAATAGTCGCCGCCAAACGGGCTGCGGGGCTGATCGGTGAAGTCCCAGCCGATCACGTCGTCGGTGTAGCCGTTGCCATCTTGGTCCACACCGTCAAAATCCCCTGAGATTCCACCCTGAAACAGCGTGTCGGGCCAGGGTTCAAATGTGCCGTTGGCGTTGATGTCCTCGGCGGACTTGACGGCGACCTGCCCCTGAAATTCGGGATGACCGTAGTCGAGGCCGGTGTCCACGACGCCGACCACGACGGTATGGTCGCCACGCGTGCTGTCCCAGGCAGCAAATGTCTCGATGAATTCATGGTACCATTGCTCGCCGACCTTGGGATCGTTGGGGGGCGCCGTGGGCAGGCAGGCATGTGCCTGCACGAGCCTGTTTTGCTCGACCCATTCATACTGTCCCGTGGCTTGGAGCTCTGCGATCTTTTGGGGGAGGTCGGTATTTTCTGGGAAGTCAATGGAATACACGAGCCCGATGGCCTCGGTCGAGCCTCGTCGCAGGGCATGAATGCCCTCGTAATCGGCCAAGGCTTCCATTCCCGGCATTTGAAGGCGAGCGACCGACATCGGCAGCCCTTCGTTCCATGCCAGGTACGAGGCTGCAGCGGTGCGGGGCTTTACCTTGACGTTGATTTGGCTGAATGCAGGAAGGGCGGCCCCCAATAGGAAGCACAAGAGGAAGATTGCCAGGAAAGCAATTTTTTTCAGGTGCTCAATGTACATATTCCACCTCATCTGCTTCGATCATCATTTCCCCATTGGCGTCGATCTCAGCAAGACGAAAGGTACGAATCTCATTGACCAACAGTGGATCGTAGGGCGTGACGACTTTGATGTAGTTGTCGGTAAATCCATGCAGGTGCCCCTCGCTCACCTCTTCCTCAAACAGGATCACCCTGCGCTCACCGGCAAATTGGTTGTAGAAATGGCGGCGTTTTTTTTAGCTGAGGCTGCGCAGTTGGGTCGTGCGCTCGTTGCGCAGGTGCTGCGGCACGGGATCGGGCAGGGTGAGCGCAAATGTGTTGGGCCGCTCGCTGTAGGTAAATACGTGCAAGTAGCTCACATCGAGCTCATTCAAGAAGTTGTATGTGTCGAGGAAATGCGCATCGGTCTCGCCGGGATGTCCTGTGATCACGTCGACGCCGATGCATGCATGGGGCATGAGGCGCTTGATCGTGGCGACGCGGTCTGCGTAGACCTCGCGCTTGTAGCGGCGGCGCATGAGCTTGAGCATCTCGTCGTTGCCACTTTGTAGCGGCACGTGAAAGTGCGGCATAAATCGCTGGCTCTGTGCAACAAATGCGATGATCTCGTCGGTGAGCAGGTTGGGCTCGATGCTGCTGATGCGCATGCGGTCGATGCCCTCGACGGCATCCAAGGCCTGCACGACGTCGATGAACTTGCCCGGCTGATCGGTGCCATAGTCGCCAATGTTCACGCCGGTCAGTACAATTTCGCGCACGCCCTCTGTGGCAAGGAGCCTGGCATTGGCGACGATGTTGTCGAGGCTATCGCTGCGGCTCTTGCCACGCGCCAACGGGATGGTGCAGAAGCTGCATTTGTAGTCGCAGCCGTCTTGCACCTTGAGAAAGCTACGCGTGCGCTCCCCTTGCGAGTAGGCCGATACAAATGCGGTAGTTTCCTTGATCTCAGAGGCGATGGCCTTGCCGCAGGCAGATTTCACGAATTCGTCGACGACCTCAAACAGCCTGAATTTTTCAGCGGCACCGAGCACGAGGTCCACGCCGGGAATACCTGCGATTTCTTGCGGCTTGAGCTGGGCATAGCACCCTACGACGACGATGTAGGCCTCGGGATTGGATTTGAGGGCCTGTCGCACGACTTTGCGGCATTTTTTGTCGGCATTGTCGGTGACCGAGCAGGTGTTGATCACATAGACGTCCGCGGGGTCGTGAAATGGGACACGTTCATAGCCATGGGCATCAAATTGCCTTCCGATGGCCGAAGTCTCGGAAAAGTTGAGCTTACAGCCCAAGGTATAGAGGCCTACTTTTTTCATTGCGCGGAACAAAGATAGGGAAATTTGGGGATCGGGCGGTCGCTTGCCGTGGGTAGGATATGCGGCAATTTCAGGCGGTCTTTGAGGTGGACGGGTTGGCATTTACAATTCTGTCACCAGTGGTGACAGAATTGTAAGCGATTGATGGGTAGGTTTTTATGGTGGCGTTATGATTTTTTGCCAGGTGTTTGGGAGCCATCGGGGTGTTGAAAATTTGAGAAATCGGGTCTCGATGGCAAAGGTAGACCTGATTTGCGGGGTTGGCTCATGTTGTTAGCAATGCCGTGGAGCAGTGTTTTTAATTCTGTCACCAGTGGTGACAGAATTGTAAGTATTTAATAATCAATGCCTTCGATTCATATTGGGCAATATTGTCTACTGTGGCCTCGAAAAATGGACCATGATTGGCGCCACACCCAATTCTGTCACCACTGGTGACAGAATTGTAAATGATTGATAATAAATAATTTGTGTGCTTTTGATGATCTGCAGATTGCCCTTGAAGTGTGGTGATGGGGCTGGTTTTGGGTTTTGTCCCCAATTCTGTCACCACTGGTGACAGAATTGTAAGCTATTGTTTAGTAGTATTTTATCTTTTTTTTCATTGATTTGGACAAAACCGAGGCTTTGTCTAGGTCCAGGGGTCTTTTTCTTTCGGCAATATTTTTTTTCTAGCAAAATGCCTTTTATATTATCTTTTTGCTTATTTTTGCATCATGTTAGTGACGAATGAGTTTGCGGAGGTTTATCAATTGATCGCGTCGGCGCGGGAGCGTGCTTACCATGCTGTGAATGCTGAGCTGATCAGGTTGTATTGGGAGGTGGGCCGTTACATCGATGAAAAGGTGAAGGCTGAGCTCTGGGGGCAAGGGGTGGTGGATGCGCTATCTGATTTCATTTTGTCGAAGGAGCCGACGATCAAGGGGTTTTCGGCAAGAAATCTCTGGCGGATGCGGCAATTCTACGAGACTTATGAGTCTGTTCCGGCGTTGTCTCCTTTGGTGACCGAGTTGTCCTGGACGAACAACCTCGTGATCTTGGCCAGGGCAAAAGACGTGGTCGAGCGGGAATTTTACTTGCGGCTCTCGGTAGAAAATAAATTGTCCAAGCGGGACTTGGAAAGGGCGATCACGACCTCGACCTATGAGCGTGTGGTGTTGACCGACAGGAAGGAATTGCCGGTCATCACTAAGAAGAAGATCGTGCTCGCAGATCATTTCAAGGATACCTATATTCTGGACTTCCTCAATCTGCCCAAGGTCTACAACGAGAAAAACCTTCGCAAGGAGATCATCGGCCATTTGCGTGAGTTCATTCTGGAACTGGGGGGAGATTTTGCCTTTGTGGCGGAGGAGTATCGAATTCAAGTAGGAAACAGCGATTTTTTCATTGACCTGCTGTTTTATCACCGGGTGCTGCAATGCCTGGTGGCGATCGATCTCAAGGTGGATAAGTTCAAGCCTGAATTTGTCGGCAAGATGAGCTTCTATTTGGAGGCTCTGGATCGGAATTGCAAGAAGGATTTTGAAAACCCCAGCGTCGGGATCATTCTGTGCAAGGACCGTGACCAGGAAATCGTTGAGTATGCCTTGAGCCGCGACTTGTCACCGACATTGGTGGCCCAGTACAATACACAGTTGATCCAAAAAGCTCAATTCAAGGCAAAAATGCATGAGTTGTTTTACCAAAGGGAATAGTGGATGGGCCGGCTTCATTTGACTTGGTCTACAATTCTGCGGGACAGCGCTGCGACAAAGGCATGGGTTTGGATGGGGTGCTTCGCAAAGGACTCACCCAGCCCAATGACAGGTGGTCGCGGCGTGGATTCATTTCTGTTCCCAAACACCGCTCTTTGACATCACGGTAGGTTGTACGCATCAGCAAAGAGATCGCATCAGGTCCCACTTTGGGTCTCCACGTGATTTTTTCACCAACCAAATGAAACAAATCGCAGCAGAATGCTTGACCTCTGGCAAGTTTTTTGGAGATTCGGGGCGGCAATTGCAATCATGCACTTACCTAGGATGATTCTTCGGCTGGAATGCCGATGATTTTTGTATTGAAGGATGATCAACCAATGATAGCAGGGGCAGATGGCAGACATCGCTTACACTGGCGGCCGCTGGTTTGGGTTGTGCTTGGCTATGTCCTACTTACGATCCTATGTACACGACCACTGGGTTGGCACACCGGCGATGGCTACATTGCCAATCTTGCCGCCAATGGCGACGGCTCGTACCACTTCAACCCCTTTCACCTGAAGCATTGTCTGCAAGAAGGTGGCAATTGCACCCGTACCGACCTGCAATGCTATCCGATCGGCAATAGTCTTGCGCTGAATACCAATATGCCATTGCCATCTCTGGCAGCACAGCTTTGGAGCGACACCACACAGGGCCTCAATATACTCCTGCTCCTCAATTGTTTCCTCGTCGCATTTGGAGGTTACATGTTTGCCAAACTCTGGGTTCGCAGCGAGGTATTGTCCTTTTTGGCTGGGGCGATGTTTGCATTTTGGATGGGCAGGTCCGCGCATTTGTGGTATGGGCACGTAAATTTGATGTTTGCCTCGTCTTTGCCATTTGCTTTGTATGCGCTTCACAGGTGCCTGCCCAACCTATTTGCCCCCGAGAAACCCTTGGGCGGGTTTGCAGGCAAATGGGCATTGTTGTTTCTAGCCTTGACTGCCGTCACGGCATTGCATGACCTCATCTTGGCTGGGTTCATTGCCATTTATGTCGTGCTGCTAGCTGTCATGACTGCCTATCGGTTTTGGCTGGCCCCGCTCAAGTGGTATTGGCAGTTGTTGATCATCGCTGGGATCCTAGTTGGCGTGGACCAATGGGCACAATGGATGCTCA
>JANMIM010001193.1:0-1715 GCA_031375795.1 Bacteroidota bacterium | reverse complement strand
AAAAGGGCGAGATAGAAAAGGATGTGTAGCACACCTTCGTTCGAGTTTTCTGCGGCAAAGACATTGTTGTTTTTGCGCATGTATTTGTCTCGGAAGTAGAGGATCGAATTGCTGCGGCCTAGTTTGTGGCCTTTGTATTTGAGTTGGTCACCTTTGTCAATGATGATTTCATCCAGCCAAGAAATAAAGTGTTTGTAGCCCACGAGCTCTTCCCATTCTTCTTTAGAAAAATCGTTGAGAAGTATGTCTAGGCCTTCACCGAAGATTCCCAATGGAACTGTTTTGCTACTTGAAACTATGCCTCTCAATGATTGAGTCTCTAAATTGAATATCAGGTACTTGGAGAGCCAAGAATCAGAAACCGTAAAGTTCATCCTGCTAATTAATTTGGAAACAGACTCTAACATTTCTTCGAGCTTCTGCCTATCAATTTCTGAGAGATTATTAACGTGAGCTGTTATTGCATCATAATTTTGCAATACCGAATCCTTGTCTTCACGCCACCCCGAGTAAATATCCTGATCATTGACCGGAAAAAAGCGATGGGTGATCTTTTCAGTCACAGCACCCTCTTGCACCGAAATTTCGATCGACTTCCTCGCTTTTGTTCCCAAAAATGAGCCTTTTGCTAGGCTTGGTTTGGTAACTCGCACTCCTTTCGCCGACAAACCTTCAATCGTTACCTCCCCATGATCGGCCGCCCCCAACATCGCAACCGCCTCCAAAATATTCGTCTTCCCACACCCATTCTCCCCGATGAACACATTCACATGCCCTAGCTCCATCGTGAGGTCGTGGATCGACTTGTAGTTGCGTATCGTGATTTCCTTGATCATCGTGCTTCTTGATTCCTAGCTTTTAAGGCAAAGAACGCAAAAAATGCCATACGATCTGTAACGACGGGAAAAGTTGCCTTACGGCGGAGGACTTCTCAAAAATACTTCTCCACCAATTCCCTCAGCTTTTCCTTCAAGAGCGGTTTGTAAAAATACTCCTTGATGGTCGGATGTTCCTGGGCGCGGACGAGGTCGGATGGGTGCAGGGAAGTCGTGAGACCAACAGCGTACCCAGGATTGGGAAAAACATCCCGAACCCGATCCCCCAAAACAAGAATTTTAGCCGCGTGGACTTCAATGAAAACAATATAAAATTTGGTGATGGAAAGTTACATCTTTCTTTTTCAATGGCAACATCGCTCGGTTCCGAGGCTGCAAGGCAGCAGCCCTTGTCGTCGGATCGCCGGGCTGATCCGACCACGATCATCCGGTGACCTCGCAACCGCCCTACAACAGGGCTTACAGAAAAAAGAGATCACGATCCACCCCGTGCCGTGCTTGGCAATTGGCTTCGCGGAACTTCGTTTTCCACTTATCAATTCTTCCCCATTTTCTCCGTAAATTCGCGTTTCTTTCCACTTAAAATCCAGTATTCATGAGCGATAATTCAGCTTCCGCCACCGCCACTGCCCTCTTTCAGAAGCACGAAGGCACCCTGCGCAAGGCCATTACTGCCATCCACGAACGCACATTCTACGCTGCATTCCTTGAGGCACCGAGCAAAAGCGTCTATGGCGAGACGGGCCACGAAGACGGCCTAGCAGCCTACACCGCCCAGCTCGGCAAGCCCTACGCCGGCCTGCTCCAAAGCAGCGACACCACCCTAGTCGCTGGCGAAGAATCCCCCTATACCCTCGAACACCTCGGCATCAGCTATCC
>JANMIM010000868.1:0-3148 GCA_031375795.1 Bacteroidota bacterium | reverse complement strand
ACAACATCTGGCCATCGGTCATGCCCGTCCACGCCATGTCTGACCGCTTCTGGGCCGAGGACAGGGTCGGCAAGGAGCGCATGAAGGGCGCCTATGCCTACAAGACGCTGTATGCCCAAAATGGCTACGCTGCATTTGGGAGCGACTTTCCCGTGGAGGACATCTCCCCGATCCTCGGCTACCATGCCGCCATCTCGCGCGTGGACTTGGAGGACAATCCATACGGCGGGTTTCACAAGGAGGAGGCCGTGGGCAGGGACACGGCGATGCGCGCCATGACCATCATGGCTGCGCAGTGCAACTTTGAGGAAAAGGAAAAAGGCAGCATCGAGGTCGGAAAATATGCGGATTTTGTAATCCTCGAGCAAGACTTGCTCACCATGCCCGAGAAGCAAATTCCCTATGCACGCATTCGCTACACGATCGTTGGCGGGAAAATTGTGTTTTCTGGGTCAAACTGATTAAGTTTGAGTGGATGGAAAACGATGCAGCCGAATTTCAGAATTGCTGTGCCGCGCTCCCCGAACCTCGGCACGTGGCTGAACGTAAACCTTGCATTGAAGCACAATTGACAACATGCTAAGTCAGAGACAGCAACTGAAGCTTAAACAACTGATCTCGCCACAGCAGATCCAGTTCATCAAGCTGTTACAAATCCCCACCGCCAACCTTGAGATGCGTGTCAAGGAGGAGCTGGAAATCAATCCGGCGCTGGAAGAGGGTATGCAAGAGACGGAGGCCGAGAAGGAAACGGCCAATGAATATGAAAGTGACTCCGGGCGCGGCGACCACAATGCCGGCGACAGCGACGACCGACAATTCAACCTCGACGACTACATCCAGCAAGACGCCTACAACTACAAGGAGAAATTGCCGAGCAGTGCCGACGACGACGACGATTACGAGGCGCCGATCGTGCAGATGCAGAGTTTTGGCGAAAGCCTGAACGAGCAGATGGGCTTGCTCGCGCTGAGCGACCGTGGGCGCACGATCGCCGACCACCTGATCGGGAGCATCGACGAGGACGGCTACCTGCGCCGCCCCATCCCCGCCATCGTGAACGACATGAGCTTCCGCTACAACTTCAGGGCCACGCCCGAGGAGGTCGAGGATGTCTTGGTGCAGATCCAAAATTTCGATCCGCCCGGCGTGGGCGCCCGCGACCTGCGCGAGTGCCTGCTCATCCAACTGCGCCGCAAGGAGCAGACCAAGGACGTGCAAGTCGCCATCAAGATCGTGACCGACTACTTTGAAGAGTTTTCCAAAAAACACTTCAAACGCCTCCAAAGCATGCTGGGCATCGACGAGGAGCGTTTCAAGGGTGTGTATACCCTCATCACCCACCTCAATCCCAAGCCCGGCGGCTCCCAGACCAATGTCAAGCACGAGTACATCATTCCCGATTTCCTGCTATCGGTCGAGAATGGCGAAATCGACGTGAAACTCAACGGCCGCAATGCCCCTGAGCTCAAGGTAAGCCACAATTACATCAAGATGTATGAGGAGTACCGCGCGCAGCAAAAAAAGCGCAAGAGCGACAGCGTCAAGGAAACGCTGGATTTTGTGAAGCAAAAGATCGAATCCGCCCAGTGGTTCATCGACGCCATCAAGCAGCGGCAGTTTACCCTGCTCAACACGATGATGGCCATCGTGGAGCGGCAGCGGGACTTTTTCATCTCGGGAGGCGACGAGCGCAAGCTCAAGCCGATGATCCTCAAGGACATCGCCGAGAAGGTCGAGATGGACATCTCGACGATCAGCCGTGTCGCCAACAGCAAGTATGTGCAGACCGACTGGCAGATCTATCCGCTGAAATACTTCTTCACCGAGGGCATCACCACCGACAGCGGAGAGGAAGTCTCCAACCGCGAAGTGAAGCGGATCTTGGAGGAAATGATCGAGGGCGAAAGCAAGAAAAAGCCACTCTCAGACGATCGCCTCTCTGAAATCTTGCAAGAAAAAGGCTACAACATCGCCCGACGCACGGTCGCCAAGTACCGCGAGCAGCTCAACCTCCCGGTGGCGCGCCTGCGCAAGGAGGTCTGATGACCACTCCGCCGTTGCCGAATGAGGACCGCCGCCTCGTCACATGGATGGCACGGTTGGCCTCACTCCTCTTCCATCCGATTTGGTTGCCCCTGATTTTTGCGGTGGGCAAAAATGGTGCTTCCCCTGCCTTGCCGCAGTTGGTGACGCATATTGCTGTGTTTTTGGTGGCCGTGCCCGGTATCGCGACCTTGGTGTGGATGCGCCTGCGCGGCGACAGCGATTGGTTTGTGATGACACGCGACATCCGCGTCGTCCCGTTTGTGGCGATGCTGGTGGGCTTGGTGCTGTTTATTTTCAGTTGCAATCGCCTGCCTCCGGCAAGCCGAGGCCAGACGGAGCTCGTGGCGATTTGCACCCTGCTCACGGTCACAAGTCTGGTCGTGACCCTGTTTTGGAAGATTTCGATCCACTTGATGGCTTGGGGCTTGGCGAGTGCCTATTTGGTCCAATTCGCCGTGGCATCGGGCACTTGGTGGCCACTCTTATTGGTTTTGGGCATCTCGGGTGGGGTGGCTTGGGCAAGGTGGCATCTGAAATCGCATGATTGGGCGCAGTTGGTGGTCGGATATGGAGTCGGAATCGCCGTCGGGCTCTTGGTGAGTTGGTGGTTTGCGCTTGGTGCGGTGATGTGATTTCGCCAATGCCACGAATGGGCTTACCTATTTTCATTGCCCAAATTGTGCGCTGACGCTCTTCCAAATCGGGAAACCGGCAGGATCTCGGCTCCCAAAAGCAATGCTGCCGACAGATTGGCGATTCTGGAAAAATTCTTCTCGGTTACAGACATTCGGATCAAATTTAGATGTACATTTATTCCTTGTTTCATCTGCTGGATGAGATCATTCTTTGTTGTAAATCAGTCTCTTTTGAAAAAAAACTACATGAGCATGAAAAAAATTTCGACACTGATGGTGGCGCTATTGTGTACAGCTTCGCTGTTTGCACAAGCCCCAAAGTATGTGTTCTTTGAACACTTCACACAAGCGAGCTGCGGTCCCTGTGCCTCACAGAACCCTGGCTTTCAGAGCACGATCCTGAATCCCAACCCTACCAAGATTCACCACATCGCAGTGCATACCTCTTGGCCCGGCATCGACCC
>JANMIM010001126.1:0-6137 GCA_031375795.1 Bacteroidota bacterium | reverse complement strand
CGCAGGGTGATCTTAAGTTGCTCACGGAAGCTGTTCATCACTTCTTGCAAGACACTCGGATCGCCCTTGTAGCTGTAAAGAAAGGGGTATTCGTACCGCTCGCCTTGGATCACCTTTTGCTCCGTGGTGCCGGGGGAATGAAGGTAAAATTCGTCGTAGTTGCCGATCGGCAGTGTGGTCTTGACGGCACCAGCGCTCTCCAAGGCTGCCATGAACTTGAGGGCCTCCTGCTTTTTCTTGGGATCGCTGTAATCACATTTGCCCCAGATGCAATCGTCTGGAATCACATTCAGGTGGCCATTGTAAATGCGAAACAGCTTGGGATCCTCCCCTCCTATCCTGAAATCATAACTGCTGTCGGCCACGGTGAGCTTGGCCTTGAAAAATTGTCGGTTGATGACAACCCTTACCTTGTAATTGCCCCGTGGCATCTCAGTGAGGTCGATGCTGCAGGTGGCCGGCCCCATGCCCGTGGCGCAAGGATTGGTGCGCCGCACGCCCTTGATGTTCAAAAACAGCTTGGTTTTTTCGACCTTCAAATGGTGCTCCAGCGTGAAATTGGAGCATTCATACACATCATTGGTTTGGACCTCCAGGAAGAACTTCCTGGAACCGTCTGCCTTGATCGGTGCGCGCAATTTTAATGTGACGCCCGATTCCACAAAATCCAAGCTTCCGTCGCCCTGCCCAAACGCCATCAGCCCGGCCACGACCAAGATCACCACCAAAAACGTTCTTTTCATCGTCACACTATTCGCAGATGCAACAAATATAACGCACAATTGCCACCAAAAAACGGGCTTTCAAAATCTTTATTTGCACATTTCGGCCATCTTGCCGCCCAGATCCACGACTTCTCTTCCGAGCCCTAAACGGCCCCATGGAGGCAATCGTTGCGTGTGTGAAGGCGATTTTTCAGCACCATCTCCGAGCTGGCAAAATCGGATTACAAATTGATTCTCCCGAATTCTAGTCCTGAAATTTGCCTAGCTTTGCGCCTCATATTGATCACGGGCATGCCCAGGTTTGGGCGCAACCCTATGCCCGCAAAGCAACGAGAAGAATGGCTGGAGGATTTCTAAGACAAGGCGACAAGACTGAGAAAAAGGAAAGGCCACGCCTCACCCGTCAGGGGATGTATACCGCGCGCAAGATGCTTGGCTACATGAAACCCTACCGCTGGATCTACGGACTCGGCATGGTGTTTCTCGCACTCTCGACCCTCACCTCCCTGGGTTTTGTGTATGTGCTAGGCCACCTGTTGAATACCGCAACAGGCAAGCCCGATTGGTTCCTTGCAGACATCGACCAAATTGCCATGTTGCTTGGAGCCGTGATCGTGGGGCAAATGGTCTTTTCCTTCATGCGCATTTTCACCTTTTCCCAAGTCACCCAGCGCACGATGGCCGACCTGCGTTTCGACTTATTTGGTAAAATGATGTCGCTGCCCATCACGTTTTTTGAACGCCGACGCGTGGGCGAGCTCACGAGTCGCCTCACAGCTGACGTGGAGCAGATCCAAAACGTACTTTCCTTGAGCATCGCCGAGTTCTTGCGCCAGATCGCCACCCTCATCGGCGGCCTCGTGTTCATCCTCTGGAAAACGCCCACATTGGCCCTGTTCATGCTCATCATCTTCCCGCCGCTCATCATCGTGGTGTTGGTGTTTGGAAGGTTTATTCGCAAAAACTCCAAAAAGACACAAGACGTCCTCGCAGATACCAATGTGATCCTGGACGAAGGCTTGCACAACATCAGCATCGTGAAGGCCTTCACCAACGAGTGGATGGAAACAAGCCGCTACCGTGAAAAGCTGCAAATGCTGGTGCGCATGGCGGTGCGTACTGACACCTACCGTGGGTTTCTGATCTCATTTGCCATCTTTTCCCTATTTGGTTCGCTCATCTTGGTGATGTGGCGCGGCAGCCACATGGTCATGCAGGGTACGATGGGGTTTGGAGACCTGATTTCATTCATCATGTTCATGGCCTTCATCGGCGGCTCACTCGCGGGCTTGCCCGACGTATATGCCGCAATCGCCAAGGCCGTGGGCGCAACCGAGCGCCTCTATGAGATCTTGCAGGAGGACTCTGAGGCCCCACTGCCCGTCGGGCAGGTGGAGCTCGGCGAGCCGATTCGCGGAGAGATTTCCTACGAAGGCGTACACTTCACTTACGAGACGCGTCCCGACGTCGAGGTCTTGCGTGGCATCGACCTGCACCTCGCCGCTGGTGAGAAAATCGCGCTCGCCGGTAGCAGCGGCGCTGGAAAATCGACCATTGCGCAGCTGCTGATGCGCTTCTACGAGGTGAGCGGCGGTCGCCTGCTCATCGACGGCAAGCCCATCCAAGACTATGACCTGCACCACCTGCGCCGCCATGTGGGCATCGTGCCACAGGAGGTGATCCTCTTTGGCGGCACGATCCGAGAAAACATCGGCTATGGCAAGCAGGGCGCGACCGATGAGGAAATCCGCGCGGCAGCGCAGCAGGCCAATGCCCTGGAATTCATCGATGAATTTCCAGACAAATTTGAAACGCTCGTGGGCGACCGCGGCGTGAAGCTCTCGGGCGGGCAGCGGCAGCGCATCGCGATCGCGCGCGCGATCTTAAAAAATCCGGCCATCTTGATCCTCGACGAGGCGACGAGCAGCCTCGATGCCGGCTCGGAGCACCTCGTGCAGCAGGCACTCGATACCCTCATGGTGGGGCGAACCACCCTCATCATCGCGCACCGACTGGGCACCATTCGAAACGTGGACCGCATCTATGTCCTCGACCACGGCCAAATCGTGGAGTCAGGCAACCACGACGAACTCATCGCCAATCCACAAGGCTATTACAGCAAGTTGATCGCCCTGCAAATGAGCTCGGGCGTGGTCTAGGAAGGTAAATCTGATGCTTTCTTGCCAAACACATTGAGCAAGACCCCGACCAGCACGAGCACGATCCCCAAGCCCGCAAGCGGTTTGTAGACCTCGTAAAAGATAAAGTGGTCGGAAAACATACCGAACAAAATGCCCAAGTAGCTCACACCGCTCACGATGCTGGCCTTTTCCAGGTGCAGGGCCATGGTCATGTAGATTTGCCCCAGTTGTGCAAACACGCCCATCACCACCACCCAAACCCAGTCGATCCCCTGCGGCATTGCCCATCCAAATGCAGCGACGGGCTCAGGGAAGAGAGGATTCACGACCATCAAGGCGGCCGCAATGGGGATCGTGACCAAGGGGAAATAAAACACCACCACCATCGAATGGTCGGAATCCTTGAGGTAACGCACAGTGGTATAGGCAAATGCAGAGAAAATGCAGGAGACGATGCCCATCATCAAGTAGATCATTTGCACGCGGTCGTCGAAACCCTTGATCATCGCCACCCCCGTGAAGGCAATCGCAAAATAGAGCCATTGGATCGGTCGCATGCGCTCCTTGAGGATGAAGATGCCTAGGATCGCCACAAAAAAGGGCGACATGTATTGGATGATGAGGGCCGTCGCCAAAGTCATGTGCTGGATCGAGGCGATGAACAGGCTCAAGGCGACGAAACCAAACAAGCCGCGCAGGATCAGAAAACCCTTGTTGTTGCCCCAAGGGTGAATGCGGCGCACCTTGAGGGTCACGAACGCGATGCTCGCGGCGATGAGTGCCCGAAACAACACCAACTCGATCGTCGGGAGGTGGCCGGCCTTCTTGATGGCGACGTTCATCACCGCAAAAAAGAAAACCGACAGGCCCATGTAGGCGATCCCCTTGTTCATGAGCGCGAATTAGGGAAATATCTGCCGCTTGCCAACAAGATTGTTTTCACAGGAAAGGCACCATCACTTGGTCGAGCGACTTGCGATGAATATCGGGCACGGTGGCATCGTCGGCGGGGTAGCCCACGGGAAGGAGCAGAAAAGGGCGCTCATTCTCTGGACGGCCGAGGATTTTGGTGAGAAAATCCATGGGGCTGGGGGTATGGGTGAGCGTGACAAGGCCTGCATGGTGCACAGCCGCAATCAACAAGCCGCAGGCGATGCCCGCCGACTCCAGCACATAATAATTCTTTTGCTTCGCACCGCCCACCAGCTCATAGTTGCGCTTGAAGACCACGACCAACCAGGGTGCTGTCTCCAAAAATGGCTTTTTCCAGTCTGTCCCCAAAGGTGCAAGGTCCCTCAACCACTCCTCGGTCATCCGGCCATGATAGCTTTCATATTCCTCCTGCTCTGCGGCCTCCCTGATCAAGCGTTTGATTTCTGCATTGCCGACCAAACAAAATGTCCACGGTTGCTTGTGTGCCCCCGACGGCGCCGTCGACGCCGTGAGGAGGAGGGTTTCCATGAGTGCTTGTGGAACAGGTCGGTCGCTGAAGAAACGCACGCTGCGCCGCTGATTCATTTCCGCATAAAACGCTGAGGCGCGCGCCAGCGACTCATTTTCAGGATACTGTTTGCTTCTAAAAGGGATGTGCGGGTATTCGCCTTGGGCCATTGCATCTGATTTTGGCTCGAAGTTAATTCCAGCACAAATAACCCGCGCAAATAAATCGTTCAAGCAAGGGTTACCTTCGACCGACAGGCGACATCAAGCTTCAAAATTGAAAACATTATGAAAAACCAGTCCAAGTTCATCTCTACTTTCAAGGCGCTGTTTGCGTTGGTCATTTTGGTCACGCTTGCATTCTCCTGCCAGCCAAGTGTCTCCTCCAATGCCACCACTTTAGGTCCCGACCAATTGGCCCCCGACATGGCAGCCATCATGGCTCCATTCGCACCCCAAACACAGAAATTCACCGTTTCCAGCAGCAAACCCAGCACCGTCGTCGGCAAGGCGGGTACCAAAATCCACGTGCAGCCACAGAACTTGTCGATGCCCGATGGCAGCCCTGTCATCTCCAAAATCGAGGTCCAACTCATCGAATGCACCAAAAAGTCAGAACTTTTGGGTGCTGGCCTCCAGACGGTCTCCAATGGCAAGCTCCTGGAATCGGGCGGCTCTTATTTCGTAGACATGCAAGCCGCGGGGCAGCCCCTCAAGATCAAGCCCGGGAAGACCGTCGAGGTCGAATTCCCGCACCTCGCGAAAAAGGAAATGGAGCTTTTTTATGGTGCCAAGAACGCGGCTGGACAGATGAATTGGGAGGAAACCGCCATCACATTCCAGAGCCAAGAGCCAGCGGCGGCACCCATGGACGTGAAATCGCCACAGGAACTGTTCTCCGACTCATCTGCATCGATACTCGGCGGCGATACCATTTACCAATTCATCAGCGGACAAGATACGTTCAGCAGTTCCAATCAGGACGATGTTTGGGCCTATATCGACGGCAATTCCGACCTCGTTCCGACACCTTCGGGGAACGGTGCCCAGGTAGGCCCCAAAAAGTCCAAATCCAATGCCTCCAACGATGCACGTGAGGCGCGAAATCAAAAATCCATGAAGGCGCGACGCCAAAATGCTGAAACCGCGGCCGCCAACCAACGCGCCCTTGCCGATGCCAATCGCCAGGCACAGCAACAAAGCCTTGCAATGAGGGCAGCCGGGACAGCCCCCAGCATTCCCGTCAACCCGACCTATCTCGGCGTAAACCTCGACCGGTTTGGCTGGTACAATTGCGACCGATTCTCGGGCCAGGGGAATGTCGTGGCTGTCAGCGTGACGATTCCGCAGGCCGAGTTTGCGGGCATCGTGTACCTCGTCTTCCAATCCTCCAATTCGATCATCCAACTCCCCTACAGCGCGGGCAACATGATCACCAACACTGTGGACCTGCCGCTGAACGAGAAGATCGACATCTTTGTGGTCGCCGGCGAAAACAAGGACGGCACCATCCAATTTGTAAAAAGCAGCGCCAAGGTGGAATTGGATCAAACCCTAGAGTTGCAACCGATCCCCACCGAGAAAACACTGGTGAAAGAGGCATTTGCGAAGATTTAGAAATGGGAGGTGAATATTATGCAACGGTTGGATGGCCAGTCATCGACAGCCATCTGATCCTAGCATATCGTATTGCGCGCCATCCTCAGCCCTTCAGAAACGCCATCGTTTTTTGAAAAAATGCATCCGGCTGCTCGGCGTGCAGCCAATGTCCTGCCCCCTCAACGGTATCGAAGGTCGCCCGTGGAAACAGCTTGCGGATCGCGGGAAAATC
>JANMIM010001086.1:0-19140 GCA_031375795.1 Bacteroidota bacterium | reverse complement strand
ATATACTCTGCGCGGGCATAATCCCTTTTTCTGTTTGTCATGTCGACCGTAGGCGAAGTCCCGATTTGAGTCGGGAAGACATCTAGCGCCTTGTGATACACCTCACGCTCCCCCATTTCGCTAGCATAAGGTGCTACTGAGTTAGCTAGATGTCTCCGCTACGTCCTCGTCGTCGCGTCGCGCCGCGAGGACTTACGTCGACATGACAAAAGTGGGATTATGCCCGAGGACAGTATAGAATTTTCATAATGTGAATATGTGCAGCATCGGGCGCTGTGCAATTGTTCATTGCAATCAATGTGGCCTGCGGACTACTCCAACAGGATTGACTATTGCCGATTCAGTTGAAAATCTCCACGGGCGCCATTGTTGTCGCTCCATGTGCCGCGCAAGGTGTTTCCGTCGACGACATGACCCGATGAAATGGAGATGTAGCCGCCGCCGCAATCTTTGCCATAAAACAGCGTGGTGCCTGAGCATTTGAAAAGCGTCAGTGTGTAAACCCTGCCGCCGATGGAAATATAGTGAGCGTTGTCTCCATCTTGCTTGAACTCAAAATCGGCTGGATATTCCGCAGTTGCTACCCCATCCAATTTGGTGTCAGCGATTTGGTGCCACCTGCCGCTGAGGTCCTGTGCTTTTACAAAAAAGCCCAAAAGCATCAGGGCTGCAAAAATGAATCCTAATTTTTTCATAATCGTTGGAATTAATTGTATTGAGAAGAAACAAAGTTGCCACCTAGTTCCACGCCCATCAATCGTTGATTCCAATGATTTTTGAGGCGATCGCAGCGATTTTGGGCTTATCAATCATTGAGATCAATGATTTTTGCTAAGGATATGGATTTGTACGCAATGCGCTAAGCTCTCAAAACGACTGCACCCACGACCGATGGCCGTGGATACTGAAACGTCTGGTAATCGGGCTCGAATAAATCTGCCTATTGCCGCTTTGCGATCCACTTTTGGCAGTTGTTGCCATTGCTTTCCCATTGCTGCAAGATTGCGCCGGGTTGGCTACCGTTGTCGGTGACATCCAATGCATAGCCTGAACGGCGAGAAAGCAAGGTGATGCTGCCGTCACTATTTTTGTTGACGAGCCACTTTTGACAATCATTTCCATTGCAGTCCCATTGTTGAATCTTTTTGCCCATAGCGCTGCTGTTGTCTGAAACATCCAGACACATGCCAGAGCGGACGGACACGAAAGTAAAGCTTCCATCATCATTTCTCCGTGTATCCCATTTCTGGCAATCATTCCCGTTACAATTCCAAAGCTGGATCAGTGCTCCTCTTTCGGCACTGTTGTTGGAGACATCCAGACAATTACCTCCATTCGAGGAATACAAAACATAGCGGCCATTGGCTATCTGTGCTTGTGCCACAAATCCCAAGGTGAATGTTGCCATCAGAAACAATACAAATTCTTTCATGATCTTGAATTTTGGTATTTGAGTAATTTTTTCAATCAATCTCCTTTGTGGAGAATGAATCTTGATTCTACAAAGTTGCAGCGCAAACCAAGGCCCATCAATCGTTGATTCCAATGGTTTTTGGAGGCGATCGCCTTCAATTTTGGGCTTGTCAATCATTGAAATCAATGATTTTTGTATTGCGTTACATCCAATTCTCTCCTTACGCCTATGTAGACACCTCAGGAATCTTGCCACGCCAAAGCTGGTACCAAGCGCACAAAATGATCATGTCCTTGCTTCATTCCTGCGAACGAAACAAGGACATGAATCAGTCCTGCCAAAGCGGAAAAGGACTCAAATTTGGTTACAAAAACGACTCCTAGTTTTTGACAAACCTCTTGATCGCAACTTCACCCGCGATATTCACGCGCATCAGGTACAATCCCGAGGCAAGGCTGCCCAAGCTGAAATCAGTACTCGCCTTGTTGATCCATTCCGAGTAAACGAGGCGCCCGGTATTGTCCAAGACATCTACTTGTGCACCTTCTTCCAGGTTCGCTCCCGAAATATCCAACTGGAAATCACCGTTGTTGGGATTTGGAGAAAGGCTGAGCTGGGAAGACAGTTCATCCTCTTCAACGCCTACAGCATTCGAAGAATAAAAGAACTCCCAGCCTCCGTCATTAACAGAAACGTCGGTAATAAATTCTACGAAAGCAGCACCGCTGGTTGCCGTCATCGACTGATTCCAAACGGCTACCTGGGCCAAAAGTGGTGCAGAATTGTTTGTTCCATCATATACCCTTACAAAATCGCAACATTGCTCGATCAACAATCCACTAAAGTCTATTTGAACGTAGGTTGCACCAGGAGGTTGGATCAACCAAGTACAATTGGCGTTGTTTGAATAATTTCCACCACCACTCCCATCTGTAACAAAGCCGCTTGCAGCAGTTACGGTCGTCAAGCCCCGACAGCTGGAACAAACATAATTCCCAGTGAATCCACCCCCAGAATTTGAGAAATCAGAGCTGAACTTGACAAATAAGTTCCCCCCTGTTGAGGTAACGGACCCCGTAGTAGTCCCACTGAACTCGCCCAATAATGGTGCTTGGTCGCTTGTCCCATCGTAAAAGCGTACAAAATCATAACCAGCTTCAGTATTCATCGATGACAAATAAAAAACAATCGAACTAGCTCCCGACGGTTGAATCAACCAAGTCGTAACCTGATTATTCCCATATTGTGACATGGCAACATTAAATTCACAATCGGTCAAGGTGTATTGCCCATTGGCTTCGATCGTCCACAATGAAATGAACATGACAAAGAAAAGTAGAATCTTAGATTTCATAAATTTTAGCTGTGAGAATTAGACAAAATATTGGTTTTGGATTTCTCGAGGACAATGCCTCCATTTTTGAAGAACGATCACCAGAGGACAATCAGAACATCTGGCGACTTGCGAATTGGATTCCACAAAGTTGAGGCGCTATCCCATGCCCATCAATCGTTGATTCCAATGATTTTTCAGTCGATCGCAGCGATTTTGGGCTTATCAATCATTGAGATCAATGAATTCTGAATCTGCATTGCCTACATGCAGTACAATCCCAAGACCTCGGTGCTTTCACACGCAAGAAACTCCTGGTCCGCACAGCGCGATAGCAATCCCACCGCTCCATTACGCCAGCAGCGAGCCCAATGCAACAAGCACGACGATCAACAAAAAGAATACAATATTTGATTTCATCATACCAATGTTCATGTTCTACCTCATTTCACAAAGTTGAGGCATCGGCACATGTACTGCAATCATTGATTCCAATGATTTTTTGATTGTTGTCCCCACCCAAGGATTCCTCCTGAAGAATTTCTATCTTCGTCCCATGTCATCAGCTATTCGGAACAGCGTGAAGACTATCATTGTGACCCTCTTGCTTGGGCTCGGAGGCCTCCTCCAAGCGCAAGGCATCTCATTGCCCAAAATCATCAAGCCCTCCGAGGTCGATACCATCGAGCTACCCATTGAGCTCTTCGATGTGAGCGACGGACTTTCGCAGGGCTATATTGGAATGCTGGCGCAAGACAAGCTCGGCTACCTTTGGATTCCTACCCGCGACGGACTGAACCGCTTTGATGGTTATGAATTCAAAACCTATCGGCATGATCCAAAGGACTCCTTGTCGATCGCATCCAATTCCTCGGCACCCATCGTGGATTGCTATGGTCGGCTTTTATTGACCGTAACGGAGGCCACAATTGATCTATTTGATCCAAGGACCGAGACTTTCCATCATTTCCCCGATCTTCCGACCCATGGAAAAGGCTTTCGCAACCGGGAGTTTGGCTTCCCGATGGAATTGAGTGATGGCAGCATCATCAAACGTATGGGGGCAGATCATTGGGACATCTTGATTCCAACCCGCGGTGGGGACCAATTCGATATCAATCAGTTTGAAATCAAGCCCTTGGAGGAGCATTTTCCCCAACTGAAAAGGCTCTTGGATCCGAAAAGTATCGGTGGAGATCTTTGGGTCTCACCCACGGGTGACCTTTGGTTTTGGCGCGAAGACTCTGTTTTCAAATTCGCACATTCACAGCTCCAAACGGGAGGAAATGTCGAGGGCTATTTGAATCCAACCCAATCCGCAGTACGCCGGCAAGGGGCAAGATTCTGCCGACTCCAGCCGTTTTTTAATCCACAAGGACAGGCTTTGTTGTTCATCGCCGATACACTCCTTCAATTGGATGAAGGTACCCATCAATTTGTACCAAGGTTGGTCCTGCCTCCCCCCTATGATTGCTATCAATCTTCTTTCTTTCACAGCGATGGCCGATTGTGGTTGGTTTTTGATAGGGGACGCTTCTTGCGCATCGACCTGCGAGCTCAACGCGTGC
Organism: Bacteroidota bacterium; assembly: GCA_031375795.1. Lineage (GTDB taxonomy): Bacteria > Bacteroidota > Bacteroidia > J057 > JADKCL01 > JADKCL01. The sequence continues at coordinate 14,825 of JANMIM010001086.1, read as the reverse complement.
AGGCGATACAATTGAGAGGAACACCCGAGGCGCAAACCGCCGCGATCGACGGTTCTCTTGGATTTGAGGATCGCGCCAACAACCTGTGGATCAAAACTTCCGGGTATGGAATGCTCAAAATCTCGGCGCGGTCTGAGCTGTTCAAGAGTTTGCCGACAAAACAGTCGAAATATGACCGCAACTATTATACGCTTCGCGTGCTTACGCCGAAGGGGAAGGCGATGTATGATGCGCATGTACGGCAGCGTTGGATGGAACTTTCGGCAAATTGGATACTTCCTGAAATTGGCTTGCTCACACCTGCGCAACTAGCCCCGCTCACGATGGATGGAAATGGCAATTTTTGGATGGTCGCCGTCAAGCCGAGCCTTACGGTCGGAGATCAATGGTGTTACCTCGTGCGCATCGATTCGGCCACAGGTAAATCGGATGTAATGGAAAGAATAGTCGAGCACACGGATGGCGGCATGCAGTCCTTCCTTTTTCCAGATCGTGCAAATCATTTGTGGATGCTGGTCGTGAAACCTCAACAGCAACAAACGGAATTCCACTGCTACGACATAGCCACGGGGACCAAGAAGCGATTTCCCATCCCAGGACTCAGTGGCAAATTCCCCTCCCTTGTGATCTTGGATTGGTACCAATCGCCCTCAGGCGTCATTTGGATGGCGACATCGATGGGCTTGCATTCCCTCGATCCCAAAACGGGCGTCACAGCGTCTTTTCGTCACCACCCCAATGACCCGCATTCGCTTACGGAAGACATTGTTTATTGCGTCGAAGCCGATCCGCGTGCACCTGACCGTATCGTATGGGCAGGCACAAATGGCGGCGGGCTCAATTGCTTCGACCGGCAAACAGGTAAATTTCATCAAATTACGACCGCGCATGGCCTCCCCAACGATGTCGTCTATGCCATCCTGTTTGACAAACATCAAAATTTATGGCTCAGCACCAACAATGGCATCTGCCTTTTCGATCCGCTGACGATGAAGTTTCGGAATTTTGGGAAAGCAGACGGCTTATTGGGCAACGAATTCAACCACTATGAACATAGTATGTCTGCCACCGGCGAAATCTATTTTGGCGGAATCAGCGGGGTGAATTACTTTGATCCGGAGGATTTTTACAAAACGGGAACACCTTCCAATATTGTGATCCACACCCTCAAGCTCGACAACAAACCTGTTATTTTCAAGCATCAACGCGATCCCAATGCAACTGGATTTCAATTAGACAAGCCCATGGAATCCACCAAGGAATTGGTTTTTGACCATGACCATTCGATGATCGGGATCGGGTTTGCTTTGTTGGATTTGACCGTGCCAACACGCAACAAATTTCGGTACCGTATGCGGGGCTACAATGAGGAATGGATCGAAGCCGGAACCTCGCACGAAGCGATTTACACCAACCTCAATCCCGGCAGCTACACATTTGAGGTGATGGGCTGCAATAGCCGCAATGTCTGGACGACGACGCCTGCGACGCTCACCATCGTGATCAGGCCACCATGGTGGGGGACTTGGTGGTTTAGGATCGGGGTCATTCTCCTGATCTCGGGGATGATTTTTGCGCTGTACAGCTATCGCTTGCAGCAGGTATTGAAAGTCGAGCGCCTGCGCAACCGCATCGGGCAGGATTTGCATGACGAGATCGGCTCGACACTGAGCAGCATCTCGCTCTACAGCGCCGTGATGCAAAAGACGAGCGACAACCTGCCGCCGCATACCATCAATATCCTCGACAAGATCATCAGCAGCACCTCGCAGATGATGGAATCCATGAACGACATGGTCTGGACGATCAAGGCGAGCAACGACAGTTTTGAGCAGGTGATCAACCGCATGCGCGCCTTTGCGGTGAATATGACCGAGGCGCAGGAGATTAATATGACCTTCGACGTCGATCCGCAAGTGGAGAAATTGTCACTTGGGATGGAACAGCGCAAGAATGTGTACCTGATCTACAAAGAGGCGGTGAACAATGCGGCCAAATATGCGCGGTGCTCGGAGCTGACGATCGAATTGAAAAAGTTACAAGGTGTTTTGCAACTGACGATCACCGACAATGGCATTGGCTTTGATCCAGAAGACAAAGCAGCGCGGGAGCACCTGCTGGGGGGCAATGGGCTGGCGGGCATGCGTGCGCGGGGGCAAGCCATCGGCGCGGTCGTGGAGATTGAGTCGGCGATCGGGAAGGGCACGGTGGTGCGGGTGAAGGTGCCGTTGTGAGGCATCAACAGGTAGGATCTAGGCAACAATCAAAACACAATCCCGCGACAAAATGCCGCGGGATTGTAGAGCCTTCACTTGGGTGAAGATGATACATTATCTTCACAGCATGGCAGTTCTTCATTGATACCAGTAGGGTGGGGTAATGTCTTTGATACTATTAAATTTGATGAACTTTCGGACGACGTGGGCAACTACATCGGGTTTACCTTTACCGCGTTTACCACAAAGTGCAGATTGTTGGTCTTTTTCCATTTTAGTAGAAACGACAAAGTCGAAGTGATTGCTAGGAAAAGCGTTCTGGCTAGTTAAAAGCGTATCATTTGCGAGAAAAGCGAGATTCTTCATATTTGTTGCAATCCCAGCATAAGACCCTTGATCATAAAGATCACTTAATGCAGGCAGGAATGGTACAATCGTCGGCGTCCAATATGGAATGCCCCAGTGCCCCATTCCTTGAAAATCGCGTGCGGTGATCAAAATACCTCCCCCATTCCCATCCAGCCAAATCACATGGCCTTGCGGAAAGCGTGCCCCAATGAACAGCTTATTATCGAACCCAGATGCTTCGAGATCCCACTGATGCGTCAAACCCGGATCAACTCCACTTACTCCAATAGGAATCCCCCAACCTAAAGCTTTAAGTAAATCGGAACAATCGGGACAACTGTGCATATATTGGCCATTGTATTGGCTCTTCAGAAGGTACTTGCCATTTGATAGCTTTGTCACCTCCCAACGAACCCCTGGTGCATTTGTATCAGTTTCGTGAAAAGTCACGAAATTCAAAATACTGGTTTTCCCCTTCAGGCAATCTGAGCACATGGAAAGAAGGCGACCATTGATACTTCTGAAGGCAAAGAAATTGCCTCCGAGCGGAATCGTCTTAAACACCAAACCACCAACACGGTCTGGTTTGTCATACGTACCCAAAACTCCGACTACTATACCTGATTTTGTAACCACCGCCCGATCATCATTAGTCAAAGTCACATATTTCTGTTCATTCGGGAATCTGATGAAAGAGGGCAACTCAACAATTGGTTTCGAGGGGAATATACGCCAAAGGTGATGGTTGGCTCCCTCCTGATAAGGATACTGGGTCAATGCTTCAGTCCCATAACCACCGCCAGGCACTTGCACACACATGCCGGAATGCTTGGCGATAATTTTGTAGGTACCATCAAATGGATTACCATAGGGTATAATCTTAAACTTCGTGTAATCTCCCACCCATTGCATTTCGGTTACAAATCTTGCGTCGGCAGCCGTGTTTCCTAGCTGGATAGAAGCAAATAGTCCAGCGGGATTTTGGGACTGGATGAAATAATATCCGTCGCCAGCATCCACAAATTTCCATTGCTGGTTTGCGACATCCTTATGAGCGGCCTGACCGATTGGCGCATACATTTGTTGTGAATTGTCAATGACCTCCCACCACATGCCGCTTTCCTTGCCCTGGATTTTGTACGGCACCGACAAATCGAATTGTGCCTTCACTGGAACTTCAACCGTAGGCACCAATTTCCACAGAAGATGGTTTGCGCCATCCACCCAAGGAAACTGCGTCAGTGTTGTGGGGCCCATTTCAGCGCTGGGCACCTGCATGCAATAACCTGTATGTTTGACGATGATCTTATAATATCCATCGCCGGCCGGCACCAACCTAAACTTGTTGTAGTCGCCCACCCATTGCATCTCGGTACACATCCTAGTGCCTGGACTACCCTTGCCCAGCTCGATCGAAGCAAACCACTTCCCTGCATTTTGGGACTGGATAAAATAGTAGCCGTCACCTGCATCCGAGAATTTCCATTGCTGGTTGGGGCCACGGTGCAATGGAAATTGATTGATCACAGCGTACAGGTCATTCGAATTGTTGGCCACGTCCCACACCAGGCCGCTGTGCTTGGCCTGGATAAAGTAGGTCTTTGAGATGTCAACCTGGGCAAAGAGCCTTAATCCGAAGAGCATTTGCACAGCGAGCAGTAGGCTGAAGATTCTGAATTTCATGAACTTTCTTAGTGTAGGTGAATGGAAAAATTGAACATCACAAAGTTGCAGTCCAGGCCAAAACACATCAATCGTTGATTCCAATGATTTTGCAACGGACGGGCCGTTCCGGAAACCCAAACCAGAATGTCAATCATTGATCTCAATGATTTTTACTTTTCATGCGGCCGAGCTTCCAGATCTCCATCCTCTTTCCTCGGCTTTCCGTTCCAATGGAAGATTTCTTATCTTCGGCATGTGGCACCAACTACACGGAACAGTTTGAAGATCTACGTTCTTGCCCTATTCACCTTGCTGGGATCGCTGATCCAAGCTCAAGGGATGGGTATGCCCAAGGTTTTCAAGGAATCCGACGTCGAGGAAGTGGAACTGCCGGTCGAATTGCTGGATGTCAACAGTGGGCTTTCCCAAGGTTATGTGCACCAATTGATCCAAGATAGCCTGGGCTATTTGTGGATCTCGACCATGGATGGGCTGAACCGCTTTGATGGTCATCGCTTCAAGGTCTATCGGCATGATGCCGCCGACCCGCTTTCCATCGGCTCCGACTTCACTTATACCGCGCTTGATCCACAAGGCCGGCTCATCGTCAACGGCCATGAAGGCAGCTTGGATATATATGATCCATCGGTGGATGGTTTCCTTCACTTTCCCGAGGTCGCCACGGCTGGAAAAGGGCTAAGTGGAAGGGGGTTCCTTCCTCTGAGGGTCATGCCCGACGGCAGCATCCTGGCGCATGCAGACTCCAACCGCTGGGACATTCTCCTGCCCGTGAAAGGTGCAGATTGCCGTGGGCCAGATTGTTTTGAAATCATGCCTTTGGAAAAGCATTTTCCAGGGTTCCAGCGTTTGCTGGGACCCGATCATATCTATGGTCAAATCCATGTCTCGCCGCGCGGCGATCTCTGGTTTTGGCGTGATGATTCCGTCTTCTGGTCATCGCCCGCGATGCTGCTTCAAGGTAAGCCCATGTCGGCCTTTGCAAATCCTGCACCCAAGGCACAGGACCCAACATCATCTATCTGCCTCGCCAGACCATTTTTTGACGAACGTGGACGGCTCCACCTTTTCCATGCAGACACATTGCTGAGGTTTGCGGAAAACGTCGCTGCATTTGTCCCGATGGTGGTGCTTCCGCCTGGTTACAACTGCATCAAATCCCGCATGTTTACCCAAGATGGTCGGCTCTGGCTCGTTGATCTAGGGTCTCGTGTTTTGCGGCTGGACCTCAATACCATGCAAGCACAAGCGATCCGGTTTCGGGGAAGCATGGAAGCGCTTGAGGCAATCGGTGATGCCAATATGGCCTTCGAAGATCAAATGCACAATATCTGGCTGTCTACGGCCGGCACAGGCTGCTTTAAGATCTCTGCGAGAGCCGAGCTCTTCAAGCGGCTTCCTACCAAGATGCCAAAGTATGATAGAAGCCATTACCTCGACCGTTTCGTTGTTCCGGGTCATAAGGCCCTGTACGACGCCACGTTACGGCAGCGATGGCTGGACTTGTCACCACACATTAAGCTTCCTGAACCGGAGATGATCATTCATTCGCTTAATGCCCCGCTTACCGTGGATGCAAAAGGCGATTTCTGGACGCTATCCTTGCTACGCAACAATCAAGATTCAGGCAATAGGTATGACCTCATGTGCATGGACTCCCAGACTGGCAAGGTGAGGATTTGGCATAGTCGGAGAAAAAACATTGATGGCGAAGTATTTCTATTTCTCTTTCCAGATCACAAAAACCGGATTTGGATGATCGGGACGACCGCAGCACCGACCAAAGCTCATTTTCAATGTCTGGACATTGCCTCGGGTTCCGTTCAAAGCTTTCCCATTCTAGGTTTGGAGGGCGATATACCGGGCAATATGATCATGGATTGGTATGAATCCCCGGCGGGTTTGATCTGGGTGGCCACGATGATGGGACTGTACAGCCTCGACCCCCAAACGGGATCCATCAAGGCTTACCGTCCTAGGCAGGGCGAACCACAATCGCTGAGCAAAGATTATGTCTATTGCGTCGAAGGTGATCCCCGGGCACCTGAACGTTTCATTTGGGTGGGAACCAACTGTGGAGGACTCAATTTGCTCGACCGACAAACAGGCAAATTTCAAAGGATCACGACCGCCGACGGACTCCCCAACAATGTCGTCTATGCCATCCTCTTCGACAAGCACCACAATCTCTGGCTCAGCACCAACAATGGCATTTGCCTCTTTGATCCGCTGGCGAGGACTTTCCGCAATTTCAGCAAAGCCGATGGCCTCGCCGGCAATGAATTCAACCATTTCGAACACAGCATGTCTGCCGATGGGGAGATGTACTTTGGGGGCATCAGCGGTGTGAACCATTTCAACCCCGAAGATTTTTATGCCAAGGGCAAGCCCTCCCATATTGCGATCAATTCCTTGAAGCTCGACAACAAACCCGTGGAATTCAGACGCGAAGCCGATCCTGAAAACCCCGGCTTCCGACTCAAAGCGCCTATGGAGGCTACACGCGAACTGATCTTCCCCCACGACCATTCGATGATCGGCATCGGGTTTGCCCTGCTTGACTTGACGGTGCCGGGACGCAACCAATACCGCTATCGCCTACTTGGGTTCAATGACAACTGGATCGAAGCCGGCAATGCGCAAGAAGCCATCTACACCAACCTGAGTCCGGGCACCTATACCTTTGAAGTGATGGGCTGCAATAGCCGCAATGTCTGGAATACCACGCCTGCCACCTTGTCCATTGTAATTCGCCCCCCTTGGTGGGCCACGTGGGGGTTTCGCATCGCGGTCATTCTCCTCATCTCTGGGTTGCTTTTTGCGCTGTACAGTTATCGCCTGCAGCAGGTATTGAAAGTCGAGCGCCTGCGCAACCGCATCGGGCAAGACCTGCACGACGAGATTGGTTCGACGCTGAGCAGCATCTCTTTGTACAGCGCTGTCATGCAAAAAACAAGCGACAGCTTGCCGCCGCATACGATCAACATTCTGGACAAAATCATCAGCAGCACCTCGCAGATGATGGAGAGCATGAACGACATGGTGTGGACGATCAAAGCAAGCAACGACAGTTTTGAGCAAGTGATCAACCGCATGCGGGCCTTTGCGGTGAATATGACGGAGGCGCAGGAAATTACAATGCACTTTGAGGTCGATCCGCAAGTGGAGAAATTATCCCTCGGGATGGAGCAGCGCAAAAACGTCTATTTGATCTACAAGGAAGCCGTGAACAATGCGGCGAAATATGCGCGCTGCTCGGAGCTGAGGATCGAATTAAGAAAGGTGCAGGGCTTTTTGCAGCTGACGATCACCGACAACGGCGTCGGCTTTGATCCTGAGGACAAAGCCGCGCGTGAGCACCTGCTGGGGGGCAATGGGCTTGCGGGCATGCAGGCGCGTGCCAGAGCGATCGGCGCGGTGCTGGAGATTGAGTCGGCTGTCGGGAAGGGGACGGTGGTGCGGCTGCGGGTCGGGGTGTAGTGGCTAGCGATTCGCGCAAAACACCCACGGCCAATCATCGCCTCCGACGGATCCCTTGAAATTTCAAACCTTGGGGATTCGGTGGTGCCTGCCGGTGACAGTTGTTTGGTTGGTGGCCGTCCCCATCCCCACATCGTCGGCAGTGGGCCGACGAACAGTGTAGGAAGAAAAATACGTGGATGCCGTTGGTAATACTAAGCACAAATGGAATCCTCGAAGGCTGAGATTATTGCACGGTGACCGACTTTATCTTCCCCTCCAATACATCATTCCCTCCAGCAAAGCCACAGAAAAACCCCGTGGTCAATCACCACGGGGTTTTCTCAGATTGCATCGTTGTTAGCAAAGCTCGGATTCAGTCGAGCTTGTGCATGCGCCCGGCGCAATATATTTTGGAACTATTATTTGGCCCGAATAATATAATTGACATAGACATTGACTGGCCTGGACTCACTGTCACCGCTCCCAGCAGTTTTGTCAACCAAATGCGTGTGAGCGCCATTGTCAGAGGTAATGGCCCCGGTTGGATCTACTGCCGCAATGTTGTTTCCACTCACCACATCCATCATATGGCTGTTGGTGGGCATCACGGGAGTATGGTGATGGAGCCCGTCGCTCGAGGTGTAAATGGAAATCTTCGGCGTGCCAGTCATTGACTGACCAAGACTTTTACCAAGCTGTGCGGGTCCTGCTCCTCTGACAAACATGCCACGAAGATCAGGAAGACCGAAATCCGTCCCAGTAGGAATGCCATACATAGTACCAATGGCGTCGAAAAGACTCTGGTAATTTGCCTTCATCTGTCCTGAACCATTGCAAGGGAGCCAACCATACCCGAGAAGCGTGTTCAGGATTGTTTGGTCAGTCGTATCTCCCCCGTAACTGATAATTGTACCAATTGGAGGGGCCTCCGGCAGATCGAGTGTTGCGATCAGGTAGTCGACCGAGGCGTTCACAGGCCGCGTTTCTTTGTCGCCGCCCAGTATGCTCGAATGGGTATGTATCCCTTGCAAATCCATTGGCCATGTGTCACTGTTGTATTCCCTCAAAATATGAGCGCCAGTAACTCCTACCGAAGCATTGTGATAGCCAGCAACACCTAAATTTTTTGGAAACGTATGGTGATGATCGCCTGCTGAATCGGCGACCAAATTAGCAGGATTTCCTGTCGCATACCCTTGAACGGAGCCGACTTTATCCCCAGCATTTCCGCCGCTTTGCAAGGCTGTTCGGCTAGCCGCATCCTTGTCGACCAAAACCGTCTGTGAGCAACCTCTCAGGAAATAACCACGCAGATCGGGGAGATTGGCAAATGTTTTGTGGTCCCCTCCAAAGTTGTAGACAATATTGTTAAATAGAGGAGAATTATTGGGGATTCCACTGCCGTCACAATAACTCCACTCACTATTAATTGGCAATGCATTGCCCGCAAATGCCGCAATGGTTCCTGAAGGCGTGTTGATTCCAGATGCAACAGTTTCTGCACCGGTTGTTGCCTTGATGATGAAATGAAGTCGCAAATTTACTGGTGCTGTCTCAATGTCAAAACCACCCATTTGATGGAAATGGAGACCATCATCGCTGCTTACCTGTGCGGCATTGTTGGCCGCCCAGTCGACGCAATTGTAGGTCGTTCCTGCCCAAACATGATGATTGGCTTTGCTCAAGTTTGCCAAGTTATGCGAGTGGGCAGCGGCCGCCTTCAATCTCCAAGGGCTTTTGGGAAGTGCTGTGGCGCTTGCCTGAAGCGTCCCTGTGAGGTTGCCAGCCGCCGAGCCGCCTAGAAACGAGGTTCTTAGGGACGCATCCGGATCAGTATTGTTGGTTGATTTCCCCAAAGTGCCCCTCAGGAACTTGTCCTGGTAGTTTGGGACCAAGAAACTTGAGCCGTTTGTCCCATAAGTGGTTCCGATCACAGTGTAAAGGGCAGCATAAGTGACTTTATCATAGGCAGTTCCGTCACAAATTAGCCAACCACCTGCTGTGATGTTGCTCAAATTTGTACTACCCACACTTAAGTCACCTGCAAAAATAAGGACTGTTCCTACTGGAAATGCTGATGCCATAATAATTCAATTTTTTAGATAAATATAAATGATTAATGATTTTACAAACTTCGAGTTCCTACAAGATCGATTCAGTCGTTGATTCCAATGAAAATTGAGTCATTGCTATTCGCCAAGCACCCGCGCAATCATTGATTTCAATCAATTTCCATTTGCCTACCTCGAGGAGGACCTCTTTTGGAAGCCGACGCTTGCGGCTTGAAATGAGGCGTGGACAAAAATCAGCGCCACGCAATCTCAAGGGTTCTTCACGATGCTCATCAGTGTCCCATCAATGCCTTGACATAGGCATTGGAAAATAGGCCATTGGGATCGCATTGTAGCCGGTACTGATCGAAGGCCGTGAGGCGTGCACCGCGACGCGCACGCAGGCTGTCTAGGTATGATTGGTTGAAGGGGGCGGTCGCTGACCCAGCCACCGCCGGATCATAAAAACCATACATCTTGCCATTGTGAGGAAATCCTCCCATGTTCACCCAGGCACGCTCCACGTTGGCGAAAAATTGCAGCAAGGCTGGCGGATATGCAGATGCCACGGTTGCCGGGACAAAGGCGATCAGGTCTAGGTTCAGGAAGGTGGAATTGGCGTTGGTGGTGTAGGTGCCTGCCATTGCAGTATTCCCACCCTTGACAAAGCGGAATTCCATCGGCCCAGCGATGAGGAACGCTTGGCTGTTTTGGAGTTCCGTAGCTACCACATTGATACTGTCCCAGATCTTGCCCACGCCGGCATTGTCGATATTGGGCAGCTCCACAAAGTAGGACATGAAGATCACCCGGGCAGCCTTGGTCAGCCAAAGGTCGGAATAGTTTTGCACTGCTGTATCAAATAGGCCCTCAATCTCCATGTATGCAAGGTCCATGATGCCAGAGGCGATGGTCGATTTGCCGGAGGCTTGGGCAAACAATCCCGCCGCCTGAGCTGCGGCTTCGTTCGAACCTTCATCAGGTGCACCATAATCCTCATCGTGGGCAGTCTGGCACGGGTTGTCAAAAGGCATCGCCTTGTTGGGAACCTCGTTGCTAGGAGCCTTGTCGATGTCCCACCAGAGCGAGAGGAAATTGAAGGTGTATGGATTAAAAAAGGTCTCGATGCGATCATGATTCAGCAAGGGGGTGAATTGGGTGATGAAGCTGGTCCTGTCGTTGAGCATATAGGTCTGTCTGCCAGGGCTGAATGTCGTTGCCCAGGGGCGGTCCAATACAGTCAACGTCACCGAGGTCACAATGCCGAGAGCGCCCAGGGAAACTCTGGCGAATTGTAATGGGGAAAAACTGCCGAATTGCGCTGTGGAGGCATCGATTGTATTGACTGTTCCCTTGTAATCCATAATGGAAAATGCCGATGCAGTCTCTGCAAAGATGGGTGCAGAGACCGTGCCACCGTGCACATCGATTGCGGTCATTCCACCTAGACTGAAGAAGCCCCCCGCTGTCACGGTTTGCAGCATCTTATTGTTTTTGGTAAGGAAGGAGTCCAATTCCGATTCGGTCACGCCGGTATTGACAGTAACCAAATTCTTGGTAGCGTCGAGGACGATGCGCTCGTCCCCGTTCACGCCTAGGTCAGCATAGCAGGACATGTCCACAAGCCATATGGGATCTGGGTTGCTAGTGCTGCGGTTGTCATTGATCACTAGCGGCGGCTGCGAGTGTCGCTGTCCGGAGGTTCTAAGTTTGACCTTGGCAACAATCGCATTTGACACGATGGTTTGCAGTTCCGTCCTATTGGTCGGAAAAAAATATTCCTGTTCCCCATTTGGAAAGGAGTATACCAGGTTGGCGCTCCAGTTGACCCATTTTGGGATCGCGTAGCTGTTCAACGTCAAGTGATTGCTGAGCGTAGTGCCGCTAATGGTATAAGTCGCCTGCATGAGGTTTCCCTTCTGATAGAGGTATGCCTCGGCTGCATCATGGTCTGTGCCCCATACAACGCACACATGCAACGACACCATCGACCCATCTGGAACTCCAAGGTCTCCAGGATCCACGGTCGAGTTCTGTCCCCCGTTGATGGTCGGGCCCTTACTGGAAAGTTGCTTCACCACACTGCCTAGAGGCCAGTATCGAAATTGAACGTTTGCATTAAACCAGCCACGGTCTTGGAGGATTAACGTGCCAATGGTTGAAGTCGATCCCATAATTTTCAATGCGTTGGTACAAAGTAATCAAGAAGTTCAGCCCTGCATAGCGATCGAGGGCGATTGGTTTAGGACAATGAATAACACAAAGTTGGGGCGCAATGCAAGGCTAGTCAATCATTGAATCCAATGATCTTTCACCACAACTGTCATCCTCTCGAAATAGTCAATCATTGATTCCAATGATTTCTTCTGATTGGCCCTGCGATGCGTATTGAGAAATGTAGAGACCTGAAGACCTGATGACCTTGATCCACGCCAAACCACCGACGTCGAGCGCTCCGCTTTTTTTTGCGGCTGAGGTGTAAGACCACATTCAATACTGCCTGTGCGGGCATGCATGCCCGCGACAGAGCGATCGGCGCGAATCTGGAGATTGAATCGGCGATGGGAGCGGGGACGGTGGTGTGCTTGCGGCTGCCGTTGTGAGAGGGAGCGCGAGTGAGGGGCAACGATAGGACGAATGACATTCTTCAGTTGGTAACGGTCTAGTAGTCACCCAAAAAGCGAGGTTGTGCCAAAAAATCATTGGAATCAATGATAGCGCAGCAGGAAATCAAGCCTTATCTTTGAAATGTGAAAACTAGAGTTACCATCTTTGACGACAATCCCCAGCGCCGCGATGGGCTATCGATGCTCATCAACAGCATGGGGCTCATGGAATGTGTCGGTTGCTTCAACGACTGCCGTGAGGTCTTGGCAAATGTAGAAGCCACCAAGCCCGATGTGGTGTTGATGGACATCGACATGCCGTTTGTGAATGGCATCGAGGGTGTGCGCCTGATCCGCACCCAGTACCCCGACCTCAAGGTGCTGATGCAGACGGTTTTTGAGGACGACGACAAGGTGTTTGCAGCGGTGTGTGCCGGTGCCGATGGCTACATCCTCAAGCAAGCCAATCCGCTCAAGCTCATCGATGCAATCGTGGAGGTGCTCGATGGCGGTGCGCCCATGACGCCGGTGATCGCCCGCAAGGTCTTGCAGCTCTTCCACGACAAGCACAAGCCCGCAGAGAAAAAGTCATTCGACCTCTCCAAACGCGAACTCGAGATCCTGGAACTGCTCGTGAAAGGCTACAGCTACAAAATGATCGCCAACGAGTGCAACATATCCTACCCGACCGTAAACACCCACGTCTCGTCGATCTACAACAAACTCAAAGTACAATCCGTCGGCGGCGCCGTGTCAGTGGCTATCAAGGAAGGACTTGTGGAGAGTGAAAAAGTGAAAAGTGAAAAGTGAAAAGTGAAAAGTGAAAAGTGAAAAGTGAGGAAGTGAAAAGTGAAAAGTGAAAAGTGGGCCAGCACGCTGAACTTTCATCCTGATCGTTCCGATCTTCCTTCATCCTTCATCTTTCATCAACAACTCAACTCTCAACTCTCAACGCTCAACTCCCAACTCCCGCATAGTTTTCCCTCCCGGCCCCACATTCCCATCGGGTTTCCATGTGAATTTTGACTTCTGAAACGCCTTGATGGCCGTGATCAATTGCGCTAGCACCACCGGCGCCGCGACCACGTGCCCTGCCTTTCGCAGCAAAGCGGCGACGACCTCGACGTCCTCTGGACGATTGACTCCATTTTCGCCGACCGATTCCTTGATCGTGTTGGCCAGCGTGGTATTCACCGCCGCCGGCGCATCAGGCTTGGGCGCGCTAGGAGCGGAGCCCGCTACCTTGGGTGGCACAGTAGAGGTATCGGCTGCCACGGGACCGATTTGCTTCGCAAAATCAGGGCCGCCGGCTTCCTTGATCACCGCAAACGTGCTGTCCTTGCCACTCAGCAAGTCCTCCAGCGAATGCACCTGGTCCACAAATTCCACCACGATTCCCGCCTCCAACTTGCCCTTGATCACCTCCAGAAACTTCCAGAACGTCGTGTATTCCTTGGTATATCCCTTGAGGACTGCAATCGCCGCATCCAATTGCGCGGTGCCGGTCTTGGCTTTGGACACCGCAAACAGCTTCGCGATCTGCTGATTGCCCAGTTCGCTGCGTGCACCTCTCCAATAGTTGATCTTGGTCATCACCATCTCGATCGCAGGATGCACGACGCCCTTGGTGAAATTTTTCTCGTATTCCCGATAGATCACCCCGATGATGTTGATGGCCATCGTCTCCGAGATGCGGAGCGATTTGCGCAGCTGTGCCGTGAGCCGACCAGCCGCGACGCCCCGCAGGCCCGCCGCCTCTGCGAGCTGCATCGCCATGCCGACCGTGAAGCCTGCCTTTTCCATCTCCCTTTGCGCCTTGTCGTCTTGGCTCCTGTCAAACCGTGCGCCGAGGTCAAACCCAAAACCGATCGTCAAGCCCGAATTGTTGGGGCCCGTCGCCAGCACCTGCGTGCCCGAGACGGCAAAGTCGTAATCGGCCTCGTTGTGTGCGCTCAGTAATTTCACACGCTTGTAGATCCGATTGAGCTTCTTGTTCTTGGAAACCCTGTCTGGAGCCGCCAAGCCATAGCGATCGGCATCGGCAACGTTGTCTTGCGGGCCGATGAGGTCATACACGGCGAGATTTTCGGGAAAATGGGGGCGCCGAACATCGTAGGGATCCCCAAAACTGCCCTCGGTGGCCATGATCAGCGCGCCACGGTAGACGATTATCGGTAGGTTGCCATCCTTGGAGGAATTGACTTCAGTTGCCATACATTGCAAATATTGAGCGTGAATTCAAGGAATGAAAGGTAGGAATTTTGTGCGAGAGTGGGATGATGGGTTTGGCGGGTGGTCGTTGGCCCTCCCCACAACGGTGTTCGTCGGCCCTCGGCACAGCGGCGTTCTCCGGCCCTCCCCACAGCGGTGTTCGTCGGCCCTCCCCACAGCGGTGTTCGTCGGCCCTCCCCACATCCCTGCTTGTGGGCCGACGAACGATATTGTCCACCCAAAGAATG
>JANMIM010001074.1:0-4148 GCA_031375795.1 Bacteroidota bacterium | reverse complement strand
AGCAGGCCGTTGCCACGGGACAACCCGATAGCAACGCCGTGAATACCCTCAAGCGGATCGCCTTTTACCTGAAATACGACGACGCCGAGCAAGCGATCAATTATGGCGAAAAAGCCTTGGCTTTGGCAAAGAGCATCGACTACAAGCGTGGCATCGTCAGTTGCTACTACACGACGGGACAATGCTACATGGTGGCGGGTGAGCTGGACAAGGCCTTGGAATACTACAGGCTGGGCGGGATCGAGGCGCAAAGCTCGGGCCTGCGACGAGGCGTTTTCCAGGCATTGCTCAATTCAGGCACGGCGCTCGACCTCAAGGGGGACTATTTACGGTCGGCCAGGGTGCAATTGCTGGCATTGGGCATGGCCAAGGAGGAGGACAATGCCATCGACATCAGGGATTGTGAGTACAACCTCGGGATCACCTACTACAAGTCGGGCGATGTGACATCGGCATTGAGTACCTTTCAGGACGCCGCGAATCGGTACCAAGCTGCCGGCGATGTCGCCGCCTATGCCAATGTCTTGGATGCCATCGGAAATATCCATATCGCGAAAAAGGAGTATGTAAAGGCACAACAGGCCTATGAGCAGGCCATCGAGGTGGCATCTCGCCTGCCCGGCACCTTCATTGCACCCAGCTACCTGAACTTGGGGAGCGCCTATTTCTTCCAAAAGAATTATCCGATGGCGATCAAGTACATGAAACTCGCCGCCCAGATCGCCGAGGAGTCGGGGCAGCAGGGCATCATCGCCGACTGCTACACCAACCTCTGCGACTGTTACCTTGCGACAGGCAACATCGGCCTGGCCGAGACCAATTGCTTGCAGGCCAGGCAGCTAGCCAAGGCGCAAGGCTACGGGTCAACAGAGATGGCTGCGCTTGAGGGTTTGGTGGAAATCAATGTGCAGAAGGAAAGAGCGGAGCAGGCGCTGGATTATTACCGTGAATTGGAGGCCTTGAAGGATTCCTTGGAGGTCGACGAGGCGGCGGCCAAGATCGCCGACCTGCGCCTGCAATTTGAGAAGGAGCGCAACGCCCAGGCATTGCAATTGCTCCAAGCCCAGGCCACGGCGGCAGGCGAGCGTGCAGACAAAAGCAAGATTTGGGTGGTGGCCGCAGTGTCCACGGCCATCGCGATGCTGCTGGCATTGATCGTCGTGGCTTTGTACTTCGGGCACCGCAGGCGAAACGCAGAGCTGCAACTCGTGCAGCACAATGCGGAATTTGCCCGCTACAAAATGGAACTCGAGCAAAGGGCACTCCGCGCCCAGATGAATCCCCATTTCATCTTCAACAGCCTCAATGCCATCCAGCGGCTCTATGTCGAGGGCGACCTGGACCGGGCGGGCGACTACTTGTGCGACTTTGCACTAATCCTGCGCAAGATCCTGGACCACAGCGGCAGCGAAACGATCTCCCTGGGGGCCGAATTGGAGACCCTGAGGCTCTACTTGCGTCTGGAGCAGGCGAGGCTGCGCGGGGCACTCTCCCATGAGATCGTGGTCGACGAGCAGATCAATGTCTACAATGTACAGGTGCCGCCACTGGTCCTGCAGCCGTTTGTCGAAAATGCCATCTGGCATGGCATTCTACCCGGCAAATCTCAGGGCAAGATCAGAATCGAGGTGCAAATGGGCCCGGACGATGACCATCTCATTACCACGATCGTCGACAATGGCATCGGCATCGAGACTTCACGACGTCAAAAAGGCAGCGGTATCGGGCATCAGAGCAAGGGAATCAAGATCACAAGGGAGCGATTGGGGCCCACCGGGGCAGTGGTCGAGGCCCAATTGCCAGAGGGCGGCACCAAGATCACGCTCACCATTCCAGTCATTTTCAACTGAGACGCTTATGATCAGGACAGTTATCATCGACGACGAAGAAAACGCAAGGTTTCTGCTGGCAGACCAGATCAAGCGGCATTTTGCAGAGCTGGTGACCATCGTGGGGGAGGCCGACGACGTGGATACGGGCTTGGAGGTCATCGAGAGGACCCAGCCAGACCTCGTGTTCCTGGACATCAAGATGCCCAAGGGCACGGGTTTCGACCTGTTGCAGGCCTGCAAGCGCATCGATTTTGAGGTCGTCTTTGTCACGGCCTTTGATAATTTTGCCATCAAGGCCTTTGATTTTGCAGCCTTTGGCTACCTGCTCAAACCCGTGAAGACGGCCGAGTTGTCCAAGGTCATCGAGCGGATGGACAAGCAGTCCCGTCGCCTCAAGGACAGCGCCGACCAGCGCCTCAAGGTCTTGGTGGACCACTATGGCGATGCAGCCGGCAAGCTCAACCGTATCGTGATCAACAACATGGACGGATTCAAGGTCGTGGACCTGGTGGACATCATTCGGCTGGAGGCATCGAGCAACTACACGACCTTTGTGCTGGCCAATGACCGCCGCATCGTGGTGAGCCGCACGATGGGCGAGTATGAAGAGTTGCTCAACGACCATGGCTTTTTTCGCATTCACCAAAGCCACATTGTCAACCTGCGCCATGTCGATGCTTTTCTCAAGCAAGATGGCGGGCAGGTGCAGATGTCTGACGGGTCGCTGCTCACCATCTCCCGCAACCGCAAGGCGGGCTTCATGCGCAAGTTTTTCTAAACTCCGGACCCAATTTTCGCCCTTACCAAATACTCAATTTAGGTGCGTTCTCACGCGACAAACGTCTCCAAGCACTAAGACTGATTTGTTTGTTTGCGATTGACCAGCAATCTTTACAATGGATAATCAGGACTTGATGTCCCCTGCGGTTAGCAGCTTGCAACGTGAAAACCTGAGCGGCAATGGAAGAACCCCTTTGCAGCCTTGAGACAGCCCACTTTGCAGCATCGATTGAACCATTTGCGATCGCGGGGCAATGACAGGACTGATCGTCGAGAAATGAAGAGAATCGGGCCATGGCCCCAAAAATTACCATTGCGATATGCGTCACATTTATCATTTTCTACTAGCCAGCTTGCTATTCCTATGCGCTGGGAGCCTTGCTGCTCAAACCATTACCATCACCAGCCCCAACGGCGGAAACAACTGGAATGGTTGCACGACCCAAAACATCACATGGACCCATTCAGGGCTACCCAACACGTTTTTTAACATCGACTACAGCCCCGACAATGGCTCCAACTGGGTGGCTGTGGCGAGTGCATTCAACTCACCTGGCGGCACCTATTCTTGGACCCTGCCCAACATCACCTCCTGCAACTTCCTGGTCAGGGTGAGTCTCAGTTCCAATGGCGCGATCCAAGATGTGAGCGACGCGGTCTTTTGCGTCACGGGACCGCTCATCATCACCGCCCCCAACGGTGGGCAAAGTTGGGTCACCGGCACGACGCAGACCATCACTTGGACCCCCAATGGCACGAGCAACAACTACCGGCTAGAATATAGCACCAACAATGGTGCCTCCTGGATCACCATCGTCAATCCCCTAGCTACGACCGGAAACACCTATAACTGGCTGATCCCCAATACACCTAGCAACAACTGCTTGGTGCGCATCGCAGACAACGGCGACCCGACTTGCAAGGTCGACATCAGCGACAACGTATTTTTTATCCTGTCTTCGATCACGGTCACCCAGCCCAATGGCGGGCAGACGTGGCCGGCCACGGTCGGTTCGCAAGGGGTCTCGGTGAACATGGACAACGTGACCGTGACCGCCAACACAGGCAACTTTTATGACAATGGTGGCTCGGGTGCCAATTACAGCATGGGCGCGGTGCTCACCAAGACCTTCATTCCCGACGTGGGCACCAACAAGCTGCGGTTTTTCTTCAACAGCTTTGCCACGTTCAACGTCAACGACAACCTCAGGATTTACAACGGGCCGTCGACGGCCTCGCCCCTGATCGGCACCTACAGCGGCAGCACCCTGCCGCCCACCATCAACTCCACGCACGCCACTGGCGCACTCACATTCCAATGGACCACCAGCTCGGGCTCGACCGCAGCTGGCTGGGACGCCTACTTTGTGAGCGTGGGCACCCCGACACAAAGCATCAACTGGTCCATCGTGGGTACCAGCGGCAAGTTCAACCTGGACTACTCCACCAACGGTGGCACGAGCTGGATACGTATCGTGTCGGCATTGCCCTCTGTTACGGGGGTATTTCCCTGGAATGTGCCCAATACGCCCAGCA
>JANMIM010000858.1:0-6464 GCA_031375795.1 Bacteroidota bacterium | reverse complement strand
GCGCGACGCTCGGCCGCCGCAGCCCTGGATTCGCCGAGCCTGGATGCCTGATTAGCCTTTTCTGCAGCAATTCACCATCATATAAAAAGCCCGTTGGCGATCTACCAGCGGGCTTTTCTTTGTGAGACATTCATACAGGTTACGGAAAAACCGCTTCCTAATTCGTGATGTTGTCGATTTTCCAGCTCCCGCCGTCCTCGACCATGGTCACCTCCACGCAATGCTTGGAGTTGTCAAAGGAGGCCGTGTAGCAGACGCTAAACTGGTTTTGGGTCACGCCGTCAGGAGTGATCTCCAGGTTGTCGGCCCATTTTTCCTCGACATCCTGCGCATTGAGAAAGGGGTCGGCCTCCAATTCTTGGTCAGCGAGCTGCCCCAAGTATTTGGCGGTGCAGTGCTTGGTCTTCAGCGACTCGATCTTGGCGTTGTCGGCCGGGACCTTGCTGCTTTCCTTGATGTAGTCCTTGTAAAATGCTTTCAGAGAATCCATCGCCTTTGAGTCGTTACCTGCCGCGCATGATGTCATCAAGCAGATGATCGATAATAAAAATACGTTCACTTTCAAAAATTGATTTTTCATGATCACATCCTGTAGACTACATTTCCTGGCTTATGCTTGCGGTAGTCGCCGCCAGCCCAATAATCACGCTGCTTGAAGTCCGAAACCCACTGGCTGCCATTCCACATCTGGATGTGGCCGTGCTCGTGGTACTTCTTGTCCCCTTGGAAGGCTTCAAAGACTGCGATGTCGCCCTTCTCGTAGGTGCTCGTGCTGATCTGCTTGAAGCCAAACTTCTCGAGGTACCCCTTGTAGTCCTTGGCCGAAACCGGATTGTTGGGCGTAGCGATGCCACCTGCATTGATGGCCATGCGCACATACCGCGCACATTTCCCAAGCGAGGTCGCCGAGGCGTTTGCATTCAAGGCTTCGACGGCCTTGTCGACGTCAAACTTGGACTTGGCACCAGGGATCTGGGCCTTTGCAGCAGGGGTCTTGGGCTTCACGGCCCCGTCCTTGCCGCCACCTTCTGGGCCAGCGACAGGCTTTGCCTTGGCAGGAGTAGCGTCCTTGGCGTTCAAATAGCCCAGCGCCTTGTCCAGCTGATTCCCGAAAATCATCGAATTGCTGAATTCGGACTTGATGTCGGCAATGACATCTGAGCCATGGGCCACCTTGTATGCCTTCTTGAAGCCATCGATGAGCTTGCCATCGTGGTTGAGCTTGGCCAGATTCCTGTAGACGCCCTCTTCGTCGGTGCCGATGCCTGTGTATCCTCCAAACATCGCTTCCCATACAGCGCTTGCGATGGCGCCGACATCTGGACCGGCAGGCTTCTCAGCCCCCTTGCCGCCAGGTGCGTCAGATTTCTTGGGGGCCGTTGTGGAGATGAAGTCTTTGGAGACCCATTCGCCTTGGCCCACACAGTACCAGCCTTGCGCCTCACCGTAAATCGTGACACTGCCTCCCTTGGAGAGCTTTTTGCCCGTCTTGTCGTATTGTGTACCCGGACCTCTGCGCACATTCACGCCTTCACCGGTCGAGGTGCCAGAACCTGTAGATGCCCCGATCTTGAAGTCATAGGAGGGGGCGGATGTCGTTTCTTTCACCGGAGCCTTGGTGGTCGTGGTGCCGCCGGCAAGCGCCCTGAGTGCCGCTTGGAAGTCTTGCACACGCACAGGCGTCTGTGCGTACCAAGCACTGTCCTGGCATTCCAAGGCTGCCTTTTCCCATTCACCGGTCGTCATATACCCCCAGGTCTTCTTGAACTTGGTATTCCAAGCGGTTCCCAATTGGAAGTTGACGGAAGCGAGGGCGATGGTGAATGATGCAGAGGATACGCCCAATGTCGCCGCCTGACTCGTGGCAGCGTCATAGGCTTTCTTGGCATCTTGGGTGGCCCAGGCATTCAGGATGTCTTCTGAAATCGAGGTGCCGACTGGGTATTTTGCTTTTTGCGATTCGGTGAGCAGGTGCCCCAGTCCCACAGTGGGCAAGCCACGGGAGTCCAGGTAAACCTTGGTACGCCAACCTTCACGCAGCTTCAGGTGCTCGAGAAATTCAGCAGGGACGCCATCTGCGGCGGCTTCTGCCGACTGGCTACCGCCTGCGTCTTGTTTTTGAGCCACGGGTTTACCGCTATTCCCACCATCGGCAGGGGCATCTGCAAACATCTGTGCTGGCGCCACCTTTTGCTGCACGATTTCTTCTTCCCCTTCGGGCTTCATTTGTGCAGGATCGGCCTTGAGTTGAAACGCGGGTGCCTTCAACTGCTGGACATTACCTATTGGTGCGTCGGCCTCCTGGGATTGGACGGGCCGGGAGTTGCTTTTTTCTTGCGTTAACATGGACGATTGACTTTAGGACAATTGGCTAAAACGGAAATGAAAATAAGGCTTTTTCGATCACAAATCCAAATTTCGGGCGATTTTGGGCGGAAGCCGGCCTGGAATCATGCCGATACATCGGAAAGCGACGGCCATGATACGTTTGCTCAATGCGACCAGCCCTCGTGCCTGATCACCCATTCCCCGTCGATGGCTTCCCAAATGAGTACTTTGTATCCGCCGACCTCATTGTCGCAATGGAAGCTGAGGCGGTGCCAAGTACCTGCCTTGAAATTCGCAAGGTCAAAGGTGTGCGTCGCCTCTGTATAAGGCCCGCGCTTTGCATATTCGCTGGGATGCGCAGGCGTCGACAAAACCACCCTTGCTTGAAGCGGAAAATGGTATTGAGAAGGAATCCAATGCAGCGCCTTGGCAACCAAAAAGGCCTCTTGCAGGTCGCGTGCTGGTAGCCTAATCTCCATTCTCTTGATCCCCTCCTCTTGTTCCGAGACCTCATCCTTCGCATCGAAACCAACGATTTTCAGGCTTTCCACGTAATTCGGGCCGATCTCGCTGGGGTTTAATTCCGCAGAAGACATCGGGAATTGCAGCAAGTAACCCGAAAACATATAGCCGCGGTGACCGCGGTAGTCGACGAGCACCATCCTTCCTTGCAAATGATCGACCACCAAGGAGTCGCCTGGGATGCCGTCCAGCAAAGTGACTTGGTGGCCGTAGGGCACGGTCTCCAAGACCTTGCTGTCAGCGTCACTGCCCTCGCGCAGGCGCAGTCCCTTGGGGGCGGCCACGTAGCGCTTTCCAAGCTCCTTCATCGCGCCCACATTTTCCGCCAGGGATGGCTCTACTGACACGGTGTCGTCGATGGCAGCTGTCGTGTCGGATGCCGGCTGCCTGGTTTCCGGCAAAGGTGCAGGCCCGCAAGCGGCCCACGCGAGCAAACCGATCAACCCAAATACGCTCTGCCTGATTGCTTTCATCCCCTGCAATTTCGGGAATTTTTGTGGAATCTGGGTCGGCTGCGCGGCAGCGAAAAACACAGCTGCAGTCCTCAAACGGCACCCATAGGGGAGAATTAGGTGAAGGGATTTGACCTAAGCCCAACTCCACCTGTCGTTCTCAATTCACCTTCACGATCTTTTGCTGCATGACGCCATCGGCATTCACGACCTTGAGGAGGTAGGTTCCTGGGGCAATGATCTTGATCGGACTTGGCTTGTGGTCCATGAACTGTCGCCCTGCCACCCCCCCCCACGAATCCCTGCAAACCGCTTGTACACATTGTCTTGAACCCTTATATTGCAGGCATGAAAAAGGCAATGTTGTTTTCAATGATCGTTTTGGTCGGTCTCGTGCAAGCTTGCAAACCCGAGGAACAGTTGCGGGTCGAGAAGGTGATCGCGGGGTACAACTACACCTCACGTTGCGAGGTCTATGACCTCGTCGCACAGGGAAATCCGACGGTGACGCTGGACACGGCGATCTTGTTTGTGACGCGTCCGCTGGAGGACGAGAATGGCTACATCGGCTTGCTGGACGACGAGGTGTACCTGAACAAGGACTTGAGCTTCAACAAGAGCTTGACAAATTATTCGCTCTCCGGAAAATTTGATGGCGCTGGCGGACTCAGCATCAGCACAGATATGGTGGACCAAAATTTGCATACCCGCACCAAGTGCTCCTATAGCTGTACCAAGCAGTAGGATTTAGCCTCGGGAGACACGGGGGGCGACCCGGGAATAAGTTCGTTGGAAAGCGCAATATTTTTCCCCCGTTTGCTGAAACCTTTGGCAATCTTGTGCGTCTTATGTGGGCGTTGCAAGAATTTTTATCGCCCTTTTGATCGTATGACTACTACTCTACGCTTTTTCATGCTCTCCCTTTGGATGGCAGTTGCCTCTTTTTCCGTCGCCCAGTCTGCTGGAGAAATCAGCGGCCATGTACTGGATGCCGAGGGCGCGGCGCTGCCATTTGCCAATGTGCTGCTGTATTCAGCCAAGGACTCGTCGATGGTGAAGGCTGGTTTTTCTGGGGAGGATGGCAAATACATTTTGGTGCCCCTTGCGGCCGGCGACTATTACCTCAAACTCACCTTCACCGGCAACCAACCGCTCTTGGTCAATGACATCCACCTCGCCGATGGCCAACAACTCGCGTTGCCAGACCAGAAAATGGCCGAGGTCGGCACTTCGGTCAATGATGTGCAGATCACGACGGAGCGGCCGCTCGTGACCGTGAAGCCCGACATGCTGGTCTTCAATGTCGAGAACACCCCCAATGCCATCGGGGAAAATGCCTTCAACCTGTTGCGCAAGGCCCCCGGCGTGATGATCGACAACAATGACAACATCAACCTGCTCGGCAAGAGCGGCCTGCGCATCTACATCGACGGCAAGCAATCGCCCTTGAGCGGCGCCGACCTCGCCAATTTCCTCAAGAGCATTCAAAGCACGCAGATCGAGTCCTTTGAGATCATCACCAACCCCAGCTCGAAATACGACGCCGCCGGCAATGCAGGCATCATCAATATCAGGATGCGCCGCGACATGAGTCTCGGCGCCAATGCCACCGTGGACATCGGCTACGCCATCGGCATCTTTGGCAAGTACAACGGCAGCGTGAGCGCCAATTACCGCAACAAGCATTTCAGCGTCTTTGGCTCCTACAGCCTGGGCACAGGCAAAGACCGCAACTTCATGGATTTCTCGCGGCACCAAGAGGGCCTCACGCTGGGCCCGATCACGACGGTGATGATCGACAACTATACCCGCCACAACTTCAGGACAGGCTTCGACTTTTTTGCCAGCAAAAAAAGTACGCTCGGCGTCATGGCATCGGGTTTCATTTCCAATTCGGAAAACAACAACACGAGCATCACCGTCATCACGCCCGACTCGGTGCAGTCCCCGACCTCGGTGCTCGATGCCAGCAACCACATCCTCGCCAGCAACCTCAACCTCAATTTCAACCTCAACTACAAGTACGACAACGGTGAGGGCGTGACCTTCAATGCCGATGCCGACTACGCCCTCTTCCGCAACACAAACGACAGCAATCAGCCCAATACCTACAAGGATCCGGAAACGGGCACCCTTCAATTCGCCCAGAACTACATGAGCAATGCGCCGACCAACATCGACATGCGCACGCTCAAGGTCGACTATGAGCGCCCATGGCTCAAGGGCACCTTTGCCACAGGCGCCAAGGGGACTTACGTCAGCACCGACAATACCTATGCATTCTTTAATGTGCTGAATGAAATGCCATCCTTGGACTCGACCCGCAGCAACCAATTCAACTACACCGAGAATGTGAATGCGGCGTATGTGAACTACCAAAGGAAGATCAAGAAGTTTGCCTTCCAAGCCGGCTTGCGCGGCGAACAAACCAACTCGATCGGCGACCTCACAGCCTATATCCCCACCAACAACAAAAAGGTGGTTCGCCACTATTTCAACCTCTTTCCCTCGGGCGGCGTCACCTACGACGTGAACCAGAAGAATACCCTGAGCCTCACCTACAGCCGCCGCATCGACCGGCCGCAGTACGAGAACCTCAATCCCTTTGAATTCAAGCTCGACGAGATTTCCTTCATGAAGGGAAATCCCTTCCTCAAGCCGCAGTACACCAACAATGTGCAACTGTCCCACACATTCAACTACACCTTGAATTCCAGCATCTCCTACGCGGTCACCAATGACTTCTTCACCGAGGTGATCGGCGTCAGCGACAGCGTGCCCGGAGCAAGCTTCCTCACGACAATGAACATTTCCAAAAAGGCCGTGGCGACCGTCAGCGTAAGTTACCCCTTTGACATCGCCAAGTGGTGGAGCACCTATACCAACGTGAGCGCGTACAACGTGCGCCAAACCGGCGATGTGGGCAATGGAACCGACATCGACGTCGCCCGTACCTCTGCCTCGGTCTTTCACCAAAGCAACTTCAAGTTGCCCAAGGACCTCTCCTTCCAGCTGTCGGGCTTTTACAACAGCCCGAGTATCTGGGGAGCTTATTTCAAAAACCGCCGCTTCTGGGGCATGGACATCGGTGCCCAGAAAAAGCTGTTCCATGGCAAGGGCAATCTCAAGGTCTCGGTGAGCGACATCTTGTTCACGATGCAA
>JANMIM010001060.1:0-1816 GCA_031375795.1 Bacteroidota bacterium | reverse complement strand
AGCTGGGCTTGCGCAAGACATTTACCGACTACATCGACGATGTGAGCGGCTACTACGTGGGCACCGAGCAGTTGCGTTCAGAGCAAGGCGACATCGCCGCGATCTTGAGCGACCGCATCGACCGCAGCATTTACCCACAAGGTGGCGAGTTCTGGAACGGTATCCGTGGCGACAACTCCCAAAGCGACTGGTATGTACTCTCGATGGTTTCGGCCACGTACATCCTCGACTGGGTGATCTGTCCTAAGTTTCGCTGATCATTTACAATATCAGCATACGAAAAGCGTATTGGTCATGTGCCAATACGCTTTTCAGTTTTTTGGCCAACGTAAAACATGTCGGGAACGGGGAATACAGCGCACACGCATCCATTTGGGGTGGTCAGGCGCAGAGCGTTCTTGTGTGGTGCATTCTTAAATACACTTCGGTTTTCCGAAGATTTTAGTACCTTTGCCCTCTGTTTTTTGCATGGGAAGTAAGAAAGAGCATATTGATTTGCAACGGCTTCCCCGCCATGTCGCTATCATCATGGATGGTAACGGCAGGTGGGCGAAGCAAAAGGGCAATGTGCGCATCTTTGGTCACAAGCAGGCGGTGCGCGCAGTGCGTGAGGTGCTGGAAGCCAGCGTAGAACTGGGTTTGGAATTCGTCACACTCTTTGCATTCTCCACTGAAAACTGGAAAAGGCCCAAGCTTGAGGTCAGGGCACTCATGGAGCTGCTGGTCGGTACGATTCGCAAGGAGGTGCCGACGCTGATCGAAAACAAGGTGCGCCTGCGTGCCATCGGCAACATCGACGACCTGCCCAAGGGTGCGCAGCGCGAACTCACGCAGGCGATGGAGCTCACGGCCGGCAATACCGGACTCGTGCTCACGCTTGCACTGAGCTACGGCGGCCGCAGCGACATCCTCAATGCCGTGAACAAGCTGGCCCTCAAGGCCCAATCGGGTGAGCTGGTGCCTGGCGAGATCACCGAGCAGGACTTGCGCAGCCAAATGAGCACCTTTTATTTGCCCGATCCAGAGCTCATGATTCGCACTTCAGGGGAGTTTCGCATCTCCAACTTCCTGCTTTGGGAAGTGGCTTATGCCGAAATTTACATTACCCAAAAATTCTGGCCTGATTTCATGCGAGAGGACCTCTACGAGGCGATCTGCGATTTCCAAAACCGTGAACGACGGTTTGGGATGATCAGCGAACAATTGAATTCCCTATGAGAAAAACAGCAATTGCCATTTTTGCACTTTTGCTTGCATGCATCGCACTGCCTGCACAAGTCGATTATGACAATCCCGTGACCTACACCATCGGCGGGCTAGACGTGCAGGGCTGTCAATTTACCAGCAAGAACTCCGTGATCATTCACTCCGGGCTGGTGCTGGGGCAGGAGGTCACGCTCCCGGGCACCGAGATCTCCAAGGCAATCAAGTCCCTCTGGGACCAAAAGGTGTTTTCAGACATCAGCATATCAGCAGACAATGTGATCGACGACAAGGTGTTCTTGCTCATCAGTGTCACCGAGCGCCCACGCATCAGCTCATTTGCCTTCAAGGGCGACGTGACCAAGAGTCAGGCCGACGACTTGAAGGGCAAGATGAATTTCTTTTTGCGGGGCACGATCTGGAACTCTGAAAAAGAGCGCCGTGCCCGCCGCACGATCGAGAACTACTACATGGAAAAAGCATTCTACAACACCAAGGTCACCTTTGATGCAGTGGAATCTGAAAATGACATGGCTGGCGGCGTGAAGGTCTACATGACCGTGAACAAGGGCCCCAAGGTCAAGATCAACGAGATCAAGATCGAGGGCAACCA
>JANMIM010001054.1:0-21289 GCA_031375795.1 Bacteroidota bacterium | reverse complement strand
CATCGGCACAGGGAAACTCGAAAAGCGCACCGTAGTTTACAATGGCGTGGATCTGGATCTGTTCCGCAAGGTTTCGCATGGGCCTCAGGTGCGCGGGGGAGCGATCTGTGTGTCGATTGCCGACTCGCTGTCGCGCGTGATGATCAAGGGTTTGGACCGCTTTGCCGAGGTGGCCCGTCAAATTCCGGAGCAGGAATTTGTGCTCGTGGGCGTGTCGGGGGAGGCACTGACCCACTTGGCAGGCTTGGGCCTGCCCAACCTGCGGCTCGTGACCAAACTGCCCCGCGAGGAGCTGACGGCCTACTACCATTCTGCAAAAGTCGTCTGCCAATTTTCGCGGTTTGAGTCCTTTGGGATGGCTTTGGCAGAGGGGATGCTTTGTGGCAGCATCCCGGTGACGATCACAGGGATCGGTGCGGCCGAGGTCGTGTCGGCCGAGACGGGGTTTTGTGCGGCCACCGACGATGTCGCGGCCCTCGTGGCAGCGACGCGTGCGGGTTTTGCGGCACCAGGGGGAATCGGGGAGGCGGCGCGGGAGCGGATCATGGAACATTTTGGACTTGAGCGGCGGGGGGCTCGGTTGGTAGAAATCCTGGGAAAGTGAACAGTTAGAAGTACGGGAGAGAATTTTTGGCCTTAGAGGGGCCTTTTTTGTTTTTAGGGGGGATTGTAGCCCACGACCAAAGTCATGGGCCATGCATTGTGGTTTTGTAATTTCGGCATGACGGGCCTAGCCCATGACTTCAGTCGTGGGCTATCTAATGTGGGTTTTGTAATTTCAGTATCACGGGCCTAGCCCATGGACTTCAGTCGTGGGCTATGTCATGTGGGCCATGTAATATTGGTTTTGATTCCAAATCACACCACCCTCAAGGCAAGCCTAGATGCGCTTTTGGAGAAAACCGGTGACCTTGGATCGTACCAAAAGCAGCATCTTCTTGGAGTCGGGGATTGCGTCGGTGGCTAGGATCAGAACTGCGAAGGCCGCGGTAAATACTACTCCCTGCACGGCATAGTTGAGCAGGATCGATGAGGTGGCCCGGATCCAAAATGCAGCACCAAAGGCCAGGGCACAAACCGCGATCACCAGGAGCATCTTCCAAGAAAACGGATGCAGGCCATATTTGATCCACAGGAAACCCAGGCGCAAGAGGTTGGCGATGAGGATGGCAGCACCCGTGGCGATGGCCGCCCCCTCGAGGCCATAGTTGGGGATCAGGTAGATGTTCATCGCGATGCCCGACGCAAACACAAACAAGCTCAGGTAAAGGTCGATCTTGTAGTAGCGCGACATGATGAGGATGTAGGTGTTGAGGCCCGTGATCATGTCCAGCACCCGCGATATGCCGATGATGATGAGAACCATGGCACCTGTCGCGAAATCCTTGGGCATCATCGTGAACAAGGAGGGGATGCCGAAGTACATCATGAAAAAGAGGTAGCAGCCCAGGCCCAGGTTGATGAGGGAGGTGCGCTGGTACAGACGTTGCATCGCTGGCAGGTCGTTGTTTTTCCAATGCGTGGCGACCTGTGGGGAGGCGATTTTCTGGATGGCCCGCCAAGGAATCATGATCAAGGCAGAGACATAAAAGCAGGTCGTGTACACGCCCACAGCTCCCATGCCGAGGTAGGAGGCGAGCATGAGCCCGTCGATGTTGTAGATGATGATGCCCGAGATGTTTCCCAGCAGGGTGTAGCCCCCAAAGACCAGCACCTTGCGAAAGAGCTTCTTGATGCGCCAAGTCCTTGTCGGCAGCAGGTGCAGGTGCCCCAGCCAGTAGGTATAGACCATCATGAGCAGCGTGACGCTGGAGAGCAGCGCCACATAAATGAAAACAAACTGCGGGAAGGTCACCAGCTTCAGTGCATACAGCATGATACTGAACGAAATGAAAACCCGTTGCACAATCTCCCGAAAGAGGATCGGCACGACGGTCTTGAGCAGCGACCGCAGGTAGGAGTCGAAGAGGTCGAAGTACAGCGTGGCAAATGCCAGCGGAATCAGGTACCAGAAATAATCGACCATCATCGGCGACTCCTCCTGGAAGTAACCAAAGATCTGGTGTTGGAAGATGAGCACCAGCACAGTCACGATCGCGAAGCCGACGGCCGGGATGGCGAGGAGCCAAAAGAGGAAATTGTGGTGCTGCCGCGCCTTGTCCTGGAAAT
This sequence comes from Bacteroidota bacterium, assembly GCA_031375795.1. GTDB lineage: Bacteria > Bacteroidota > Bacteroidia > J057 > JADKCL01 > JADKCL01. Next base: position 19,120 of record JANMIM010001054.1, on the reverse strand, counting down.
AGGGGAAGAAGCGCAAGGTCATCGTCGTGAAACCCATCGCCGAGAACTGGGCATAGAGCATCGCATTGGTGACCAAGATGTTGGCGAGGCCCACCTCCTCAGTGGACAGGAAGTTTGTGAAGAGCAGGATCTTGTTGAGAAAACCAATCGCCGCCCCGATGTAGTAGAGGATGGAAGACTGAATGCTTTGCCGACGAATGATGCCCAATGAATGCCGCGTATGAAAGTCAAAGTAAGCCGTTTTTGATGGAATAGAGATTTTTTTTTGAGGGGGAGGGGTGAATCAGGATGTTTTGGAAAATCACGAGGCAACGCGGTCTGCGGGACGATGAGTGCTATCGCACAGTTGCCGTTGGGGTTGTCGGACTCGACTTGGACTTCCCCACCCCCCGGAAATTCCCCCCATCCCAAAACAAAAACCACCTAAATTCGCAATGTCTCAGCACTGCAATACTGTCGCGACGATGCAGCATTCACAACTTCAAAAACTCACCTTTGCCGGCTTTCTGGTGTCGATCGGCATCGTCTTTGGTGACATCGGTACCTCCCCGCTCTACACCTACTCGGCGATCTTGCAAGGAGCGCAGGTGACCAAGTCCCTGGCCTACGGGGGGGTGAGCGCCATCTTCTGGACCCTGTTTTTCCAGACGACGCTCAAGTATGTGCTCATCACCTTGCGTGCCGACAACAATGGCGAGGGCGGCATATTCTCGCTGTACACGCTCATCAGGCGCTACAAGAAATGGCTGCTGCTGCCGGCCATCGCGGGCGGGAGCTTCCTCCTGGCCGACAGCATCATCACCCCGCCCATGTCGGTGGCCTCAGCGGTCGAGGGTCTCAAGGGCGAGGTGCCCAACCTGCCCATGATCCCCATCATCCTGGCGATCTTGGCTGTGCTCTTCCTCATGCAGCGGGCCGGTACATCGGTCATCGGCAAGATCTTTGGCCCGGTCATGATGGTCTGGTTCACGATGATCGGGGTGCTGGGCTCGGTGTGGATCTTGAAGGACCCGAGCGTGCTCGAGGCCGTGAACCCCGTGCATGCCTACCGACTGCTGACCGAAAAGCCAGAAGGATTTTGGCTGCTCGGGGGCGTGTTTCTGTGTACGACTGGGGCAGAAGCCCTTTACTCAGACTTGGGTCACTGTGGGCGCAAAAACATACAGATCAGCTGGTTGTATGTCAAGATCTGCTTGCTCCTCTGCTACTTTGGGCAGGCGGCCTACCTCATGCAGCACCAAAATGAGGTGCTGACACTGAGTCCCTTTTATGGCATGGTGCCCCGCACGATTCTCCTGCCTGTCGTCGGGATCGCGACGGTCGCGACGGTGATCGCGAGCCAAGCCCTGATCAGCGGGGCATTTACACTGATCGCAGAGGCCATTCGCCTGAACCTGTGGCCCAAGATGCGGGTGGTCTTCCCCTCGGAAGTCAAGGGGCAACTGTACCTGCCGGCGATCAATTGGCTGCTCATGTTTGGATGCATGGGCGTGGTGCTTTGGTTCAAGGAATCCAAGGAAATGGAGGCCGCCTTTGGGCTATCGGTGACGCTCACGATGCTCATGACCACCATCCTCCTGAGCTTCTACCTGTATGCAAGGCGCGTGAACCCCATCGCCGTGACAGGCTTGCTCCTGCTGTACCTCTTGATCGAGGGCTCCTTTTTGGTGGCCAACCTCGCCAAGTTTCTGGAGGGGGGCTGGGTCACGCTCACCCTCGGCCTCGTGCTCATGGTGATCATGCTCGTGTGGCACAAGGCCACCGAGATCAAAAACAGCCTGCAACAGTTTGTGAAGACAAAAGACTATCTGAATGTGCTCAAGGAGCTGAGCGTGGACCGCGAGGTGCCCAAGTATGCCACCAACCTGGTCTATCTCACGCACAGCACGGATTGCGGCGAGATCGAGCAGCAGACGATCTACTCGATCCTGAACAAGCAACCCAAGCGTGCCGACGTCTATTGGTTTGTGCATGTGGAGGTGATGGACGAGCCCTACACGATGTCCTACCAAGTGGAGGTGCTGTCGCCAGAGGACGTGGTCTGGATCAAATTCAAACTGGGATTCCGGATCTCGCCCCGCATCAATTTCTTCTTTCGTAAGGTGGTGGAGGAGATGGTGAAAAATGGCGAAGTGAGCATCGGCAGCCGGTATTCCTCCCTGGAAAAAAACAATGTGACCGGAGACTTCCGATTTGTGGTGTTGCAGCGGTTTCTCTCTTATGAAAACGAGTTGCCCCTCATCGACAACTTTGTGCTGCGCAGCTATTTTGCATTGAAGAAACTGAGCCTCTCCGATGAAAAGGAGTATGGCCTGGACTTCAGCAATGTCACGGTGGAACATGCACCCCTGATCATCAGCCAACCCCGGAACCTCAAACTCACACGCGAGGCAAGGGATTGCTAGGAGTCAAGCGCAGAGCGTTGCTGATCGCTGAATCGACTGGTTCAAGTGCTAAAAAGAACCACGTAATGGCGGCAAGACGATGCCACAATGCTTTGCCTGTCACCCAACAATGCGAATGACCGAGGGGCCAATCCTTCGGAATTGTGCGGAGTCCTCATTCCAAACACATCCAACGCGGGCCGATTTGGCGGCAAAGTAGGATGGCGCCCCCCCCTCAATGCAAAAACAACTCAATCAACGTATCCTTCAGCAGCCTTGAAACCGGCAACACCGTCCCGTCTACCATCGTGGCCTCGCCGCCTTTGCCTTTTTGGAACGAGGCCAGATGGTACAGGTTGATGATGTGGCTCTTGTGGATGCGGTGGAAGCTATGGTTGGCGAGCAGGTCATCAAATTCCGAGATGGCCTTGCAGGCGGTCACTTTCCGGTCGCCGACGAGGTAAAAATCGGAGTAGCTGCGCGAACTCTCGATGCGCACGATCTCGGAAAGCTTCACGACCGTGAAGCCCTCGGTCTCGGGGATGATGAGCTGCATTTTGCTCTGGTCAGAGGAGATCGCACGCAGGATCGCTGGCGGTGCTGTCGGTGGCAAGACCGCAAGCTTCTCGCGCACACGCACGAGGCAGGCCCGCAGGTCCTTGATGCGCACCGGCTTGAGCAGGTACTCCACCGCCTCAAAGCGGTAGGAATCAAAGGCATGCTGCCGATGGGCGCTGATGAAGATGAGTTGAAACGTATACTCTCCCAGATCGTCCAGCATGTCAAAGCCAGTGCCGCCATCCATCTGGATGTCCAGAAAGACCACATCGGGCTTCCATTTTTCGACCAATCTCCTGCCTTCCGTGGGATTGTCTGCCTCGTCGATGACCTCCACGTCCTTGAAAAATTCACCCAATATCGAGCGCAAGGTCATCCTGGCACTCTGCTCGTCGTCGATGATGATAGCTCTCATTGCAGTATCGGCGTTTCTGGTTTCAATTGGTAAGCGGAAAGGGATTCCCCGGAGCAATCACACCCGAGGCCGCAGGGTCATTGCCATCTGCAAAACCGCATGCAACCACAGCGGGCAAGCCCGTCGGTGGGTTGGAGAGGACTGCGGCATGTCCCGGCAAGCACATGGATTTCACCTGGATCCGATTGATTTTCGCAATGCAAGATACTAGGGAAAATGAATATTCAAAGCGCATCGCAGGCAAATCGGAAGCCGCAATGGACATGAAATGCGAAGTTTCCTACCAGGGATTTTTCAAATCGCGGGCCGTGTACTTGTGGTCGCGGGTGGCGTAGTAGCTGCCGCTGGGTTTCTTGCGGAGCTGCAAGAGGTCCTTGCTCCCAAGTCGCCGGATGAGCGCCAGGGGAGTGAGCACTAGGAAGAAGATCACCGTGAGGATGATGTGGCCGTTGATGAAGCCCATGACCTTTGCAAAACCCGTCCAGCCCAAGTGGATGTAGCGGGCGAGAAAGGGGCTGAAGAGGCCGAGGAGGCTGATGCCCAAGCCGATGTAGAGCAATTCCACGCGGCGGCTCACCAGGAAAAAGAGGATCATGCCCGCGGCGATGCCCAGCAATGTCTCGATATGTTCTTTGCGCTGCTCCATGTGGTCTAGTCCAATACGTACTCTTCCCGCCAACCATCGGTCTCGGTCCAGGCGGGCTGTTGTGCCTTGTGAAAAATGTAGTCGCCGATCACCAAGGTGTCCATTTCCGTGCGCATCAAGCACTTGTAGGCGTCCTCCGGGGTGCAGACAATGGGTTCGCCCCGCACGTTGAAGCTTGTGTTGACGACCAATGCGCAACCCGTGAGCTGCCTGAAGGTGTCGATGAGCTGCCAATACCGTGGATTGGTGTCGCGGCTCACGGTCTGTATGCGAGCGGAATAGTCGATGTGCGTGACTGCCGGGATGTCTGAGCGCTCGTGGTAGAGCTTCTCGCGGATGTCGAGGTCGGCATAGCCGGGCGGCAAGGGCTTCTGACGGCCGGGATGCACCGGGTGCACGAGCAGCATGTAGGGCGAGGTGCCCTTGTAGTCGAAATAGTCGGCACAGTACTCCTCGAGCACCGAGGGGGCAAAGGGCCTGAAACTCTCGCGGTATTTGATCTTGAGGTTGAGCTTCTTTTGCATCTCGGGGTTGCGTGGATCGCCGAGGATGCTGCGGTTGCCCAAGGCGCGTGGCCCAAACTCCATGCGCCCCTGAAACCAACCGATCACCTTGCCGTCTGCGAGCTGCCCCGCAGTCTCGCTCGCCAAGGCCCCAAAATCATCGTACCGCTGGTAGACGGCACGGTAGCGCCGGGCCATCGACTCGATCTCCTTCCAGGAATATTCCGGTCCGAGGTAGGTGCCCTGTATGCTGTCGCGTGGCTGCACCACCCGCTGCTCCCCAAAAGTAATGTGGCTCGCCGCCAAGGCGGCCCCGAGTGCGCCACCGGCATCACCCGCCGCCGGCACGATGTACACACCCTCAAAGATGCCCGCAGCCTGCAACTTGCCGTTGGCGACGCAATTGAGCGCCACGCCGCCGGCGAGGCAGATGTTGCGCGAACCCGTGAGCCGCCGTGCCTCGGCGGCCATGCGCAAGACGATCTCCTCGGTCACCTCCTGGATCGCCAAGCCCAGGTCGCAGTGCTTCTGCTCCAAAGGCGACTCGGCCTCGCGGCGGGCGAATCCAAACAGCGCAGCCCATTTCTGGTCGTCGACCATGCGGGACCCGGTGGCGTAGGTGAAGTATTTCTGGTCCAGCCACAGCGAGCCGTCTTCCTTGATGTCGACGAGCTCGGTGAGGATCGTGTGCTTGTAGGCGGCCACGGCTGCCGAGCCTGCATTGCCATAGGGAGCCAATCCCATGAGCTTGTATTCCCCTGAATTTACCCTGAAGCCGAGGAAATAGGTGAATGCAGAATAAAGGAGGCCCAATGAGTGAGGGAACCGCAGTTCGCGCAGCAGCTCGATCTCCCCGCCCCGCCCGTGACAGATGGAGGCGGTGGCCCACTCGCCGACGCCGTCGATCGTGAGGATGGCGGCCTCCTCAAAGGGAGAGACGTAAAATGTGCTGGCCGCGTGGGAGAGGTGGTGGTCGGGAAAGAGCAATTGGGTTTTCTTGGCGTCCCAAGTGCCCAGTTTCTTCAACTCATCCTTGAGCAGCTTCTTGAGGAACAGCTTCTCCTTGATCCACACGGGGATGGCCTTCCAAAAAGAGACGATGCCGCGCGGTGCAAAACGGTAATAGGTCTCGAGGAGGCGCTCAAATTTCAGGAAAGGCTTGTCGTAGAAGACCACCGCATCGAGTTCGTCGAGCCGCAAGCCCGTGGCCTCCAGGCAATAAGTGACCGCGTTGGCGGGAAATGACTCGTCGTGTTTCTTGCGTGTGAACCGCTCTTCCTGGGCAGCGGCGATCACCTGCCCGTCGACGACGATGGCGGCGGCGGAATCATGGTAATATGCCGAGATGCCCAGTATCTTCATCGTTTCGTGGTTGCCGATAGCTGTGAGACGATCTCCGAGACGATGAACTCGGCCGCGTGGCCGTCGCCAAAGATGTTTGGAAATTGCATGTCGGTCGCGCTGGCGAGGAAGGCGAATGCGTCGAGGATGCGCTGTGTGTCGGCATCGGCCAGGATCGCCGTGCCGGTCTCCACGAGCTCGACCCACTCGGTCTGTGGGCGCAAGACGATGCAGGGCTTCTGCAAAAAGAAGCTCTCTTTTTGCACGCCGCCCGAGTCGGTGATCACCATCTTGCAGGAGGCCTCCAAGGCGGTCATTTCCAGGAAGGAAACGGGCAAAATGAGCTTGAGGCGGTCGCTCGTGCGCAGGCGCATGAGCAGGCCGGGCTCCAAGTTGGATTCCAAGACCTTTTTGGTGCGGGGATGCAAGGGCAGCAGCACCGTCTCGCCCTGCTCCTCGGTGAGCTGCAGCAGGGCCTTGAAGATGCTGCTCAGGCGCTCAGGCACGTCGGTATTGGTGTTGCGGTGAATCGTGGCCAATATATAAGCACCCCGCTTGAGGCCCAGGCTTTCTACAATGTCGACACTATGCCGGGCAAAATCGCTGAAAAACAAGGTGTTGTCATACATCACGTCCCCGCAGTGGTACACCCGCGGATTGTCCATGTTGTAGGGGCCGGGATTGTCGAGCGCGAAGCCCTCACGCACCAGGTTGTCGACGCCGGTCTGGGTCGGGCTGAAGAGCAGCGTGGAGACGTGGTCGCAGAGGATGCGGTTGATCTCCTCGGGCATGCGCTTGTCATAGGAGCGCAGCCCCGCCTCCACGTGCGCGATGGGCAGGTAGTGCTTGCTTGCGGCGATCGCCCCCGCGAGGGTGCTGTTGGTGTCGCCATACAGGATCACGCAATCGGGCTTCTCGCGCAGCAAGATCGTCTCGATCCCGGCGATCATCAAGGCGGTCTGCTGCCCATGGTCGCCCGAGCCCGCCTCGAGCATGTGGTCGGGCCGGGGGATCTTCATCTCGTCAAAAAACACCTGCGACATGTTGTCGTCGTAGTGCTGACCGGTGTGGATGATCACCTCGCGCACGGCCTGTGGATACAGGTCGTGGATGGCCCGGCTGATGGCGGCCGCCTTGATGAACTGGGGACGCGCCCCGATGATGGTGACAAACTTCATCTTGCAGTGATAGCTTCCAAAAGGTGGGCAAATTTACCAGTTAATGCCTTGCGGGAAAAGGCGTCGACGCCCTTGCTTTGCACTTCGAGGGTGTCGGCCTTGTACTGGGCATAAAAATGGGCAATGTGGGCCTTGATCTTGGCCTTGTCCTTGAAGCCCGCGACCAAACCCGCCTGCGCCTCATGGATGATGTGGGCGGCGTCCCCGTCCTCTGGGCCGATGCAGAGGATGGGCCGGCCGCTGGCGAGGTATTCAAAGATCTTGCCCGTGATCACGCCCTTTGCATTGGGCGTGTCGTTGATGGAGAGGAACAAGACCTGGGCGCGGCCTTGCTGCTGCACGGCCTCGGCTTGCGGTAAGTAGTCGATCAGCTCGACCTGGGCCTCCATGCCGTGGCGGGCGATGCTCTCGCTCGCGCTCACATCCGCCTTGCCCACGAGCTTCACGACGAGGTCCTCGGCAAAGCCGGGAATCTCGGTCTTGAGCTCCGCACACGCCGCCCAAAAAGCCTCGTGGTTGCGGTGCTGGTTGAGCAAGCCGATGTGGATGAGGCTGAATTTTGCGTCGCGGGCCGACTTGGGTTGCGGCTGCAGGTCGGCCTCGTCGTAACCATTGGTCACGACGTCGACGCTGCGGTGGGCGATGGCCTCAAACTCCTCGCGCATCTGGTTGCCGACGACCACGACGCGGTCGGCCGTCGTGACGACGGCCTGCTCCAAGCGGTGGTGCTTGCGGTCTGCCCAGTCGCTGAGCATGAGCTCCTTGTAAAAATCGATGTTGGTCCAGGGGTCGCGAAAGTCGGCGAGCCAGGGCAGTCCCAGCTGATTTTTCACGCCCATGGCGATCAAGTGCATGGAGTGGGGTGGCCCCGTGGAGACGATGGCGTCGACAGGATGCTCCCGCAGGTACTGGCTCAGGAAGCGCACGCTGGGCTTGATCCAAAATCGGCGGGCATCGGGGATAAATACATTCCCCCTGATCCACATGGAAATACGTCTGCTCAGGCTGGGCTTGGTCTCGTTGAGAAAACCACTCATTACCCGCTGCTCCTTTTTTTGCCCCGTGAAGCGCTTGTACAATTTGTAGGGTTCCCAGATCGGGCGGCGAATCACTTCCACACCTGCTGGCACCTGGGCTGCGAGCGTCTCGTCGATCACAGGGTACTCGCTGTCGAGGGCGGTGTACACCACGGGCTCCCAGCCAAAGTCACGCAGGTAGCGCACACACTTGAGCCAGCGCTGCACGCCAGAGCCTCCACTGGGCGGCCAGTAATATGTGATGACCAGCACTTTTTTCATCGTGCCGCCTTAGACCTTGCTCGTCGTCGAGGGTGTGGTATCCAGGTCGATGTCATCGGAGTCCTTGCCCTTGCGCACATAATCCATGACAAAGCCGCCGATCACGATCGCAAACAGCAGAAGCGAGCAGACCAATGCCAAGGTCTCGCCTTGGTAGTAGCTCTTGGGCTCCATTTTGAAGACAATCTCGTGGGTCCCGGCAGGCACACGCATGCCGCGCAAGATGTAGTTGCAACGGAAGTGCTCCACGGGCTGGCCGTCGAGGTAGGCCTGCCAGCCCTTGCCGCTGTTGTAGTAGATTTCAGAGAAGGCCACCAATTGCTCCTTGCCGCCGGTGCTCGTGAATTGGTAGGTCATCTCGTTGAGCTGATACTTGCTGAGCTTGATCGTGGCCGTGGGGTCGAGCGAAGCCTGGAAACCCTTGAGCTGCTCGGAGGATTTTTCCTCGACCAGCATCTTTTCCTTGAGGTTGGTGGCCTGCAGCTTGGCGATCACTTCGTCGGGCGTGGGCAGGATCTCATAGCCGGCCGAGATCCATGCATTGCCCATGGCATGCTTGTTGGGGATCACGCCGCCAGCAGGGTTCACGATGATGTACTTGGTGTTCATCATGTTGAGCACGGTGGTGGAGGCCAGGGCTGCGTCGATGCGCTGCATCTGCAAGCTGTCTTGGGGCATGAAGGCGTTGCGAATCGCGTCAAACTCCTTGGCGTAGCAGTTTTCGATCAGGTCCTGGTAGCGCCTGAGCTTGGCCGCGCTGTAGCCACCGATGGACTTGTGGTGGTAGCTGGTCACGGCATCGTTCCAGATATTGGCGGCCAGGTTCAGGACACGGTAGTCGGGATCGGGGTCGTCCTTGATCATTTGGTCGGCTTTGGTCGGCGCATAGGGCGTCATGAGCGATGCCTCCTTCACAAATGACTCATCGTTGAGGTAGCGCTTGTCGACTGGGATCATGTCCCAGGCAATGAGGCCGATGAGCACCAAGCCCACCACTGCGATGCCAAGGGAGCGCTGCTCCAGTGACTTGACCGAATTTGAAAACCAAGCAAAAGCAGCCAACAATCCCCCGGCGACCAAGACCATGAAGATGCCCTTGTATGCCTGGCTCGTGATGAGGTCGCTGCGGTCGTCGGGCAATGCCTCGGCCAATCGGGTGACCAATCCCGGATCAGGATTTTCCAAGCCGACGCGGTTCAGGAAGCCTGCAATCTTCTGGGGATCGGTGTCGGGTGCGATGTCGGCCCCGGGATTCACCCAAGCCAGCATGAGCAAAATGAAGATCGTGACGCCGCTGGCGATGCCCACGAGCGTGACCATCTGTTTCGGGCTGCGATTCTCCTCGTTCTTGAAGACCGCCTTGAGTGCCAATCCTGCCATCGTAGCCATGGTCACGCTGGTGATCGTGAGCCACATCGAGACAGCCCTGAAGATGTTGTACTTGGGCAGGTTGTCAAAGAAGAGGTCGGAAAACCATTGCAGGTTGCGGCCCCAACTGAGCATGATGGAGATGACGGTCGCCCCGAGCAACCACCAGCGGTAGCGGGCAGGCACGACAAATAGACCCAGGATGAAGAGGAAACAAATGACCACACCCATGTAGGTGGGGCCGCCGTGCATGGGCTGGTCGCCGATGTACACCGGCCACATGTTGGAGAGTTGCTCGGCCGTCTGTGGGGGAAATGCAGATTTGAGCACGTCGTAGGTCTCGCTGTCCTTGCCCAGCCGCGCATTGACCGCGTCACCGAAATAAAAGGGGTTGATGATCGTGAAGCTCTCCGCGATGCCGTAGCTCCAGACGTACGCATATTCCTTGGTCAAGCCTGTGCTGTTTTCGGCCGATGGTGCACCCGATGCATCGGTTTTGAGGACGGAACCTCCGCGCATGGTCTCGGCGACGTACTCAGAGTTGGTCATGAGGCGACCGAGGTTGGGGCTGATGGAGATGCCCATGCAGACCACCATGAGCAAGCTGCCCACGATGAAGTTGCGCAGGGGCACGGCCGTGGGCTGCAGGTCCTTGCCGGTGATGAGCGACATGAAGCTGTTGCCTTCCTTGAGGCGCGCCATGATGCTGAGCACCAAGGGTACGCCGATCACGATTGCCCCCAAACCCATCCAGACCGGCTTGGGCACACCGATTTTCCAGCAGACCAATATCGCTGCAAAGGCCGACCAGAGTACGCTCTTGCCGAGCACCTTGGCGTTTCTCGACAGTTCGCTCAGCACGATCGCGCCGATCACAAAAAAGCTGTAGTAGGTGATTTGCAAGTGGTTGGCATTGATCTCCAAGCCCATGCCCACGATCGTAAGCGCCGACCCCAGCCAAAATCGACCTCGGTACAGCAACAGCACCCCCGCAAAGACGAGGGGCAGGTAGGCCACGGCATTGACCTTGGAGTTGTGGCCGGCCTCGATCACCGAGAAATAGTAGGAGCACATCATGAACCCAAAGGCCGCGACCGCCGACGAGACTGGGTCCACCTTGAGGGTCATGAGCAAAATGGTCATGGTGATGAACAGCAAAAACAGGTTCCCAAACGGTGCCGGAACGGCGCCACGCATGTTCAGGACATTGTCCAGCTTCTGCATCAGGTTGTTGGGGTACCAGGTACTGATCTGGAATGTGGGCATGCCGCCAAACATTCCCTCGGTCCACAGCGGTTCCTGATCGTTGTGTGCCTTGCGGAAATCGACGATGTCCTTGGACATGCCCTTGTGCAGCGTGATGTCGCCTTGGTTCAGGACCATGTTGCGCTGCCGGGAAACCGCGAGGTAATTGGACAGAATTCCATAGACGATGAAGGAAAGCACCGTACCAATGATCACGCGCCAAAACCATTTTTGGGAGAAGTAGCCAGCGCCCGTCGGCAACCCAGATTTATTGCTGCTCATGCGAAAAAGCTTTGATGAGAAGATGTATCAAGGCGGTAAAAATAACAAAATGCCAGCAGGGAGCAATGAATTCTAATTTTTGGGGTGTATGACCCAGCCTTGCGGGGGCAGGCGGAGGAAATGGGATTGTTCGTCGGCCCATACCGACATCGTCGGGAATGGGTCGATGAAGGATATTGGCCGCCCCAACAGTCCGCCTCGGCGGAGCGCGATAGCCCAAACAGTCGTTTTGAACCGCCTGCATGGTGGCCAGGCAATGGTCGTAAAATGGCCATACGGATTGAGTGATGTCAGGGGATATCATTCGGTTTGGTTGTGAACATGCGACTGCGATGGAGTCGGAATCAAAAATGGATGCGTTGGCTGCCAATGCACTCAGCGCCTGCGCCCCCGATCTTTGATCGGGACACGCAGAGGCGCGGTGTCGATAGCCGTGTGGCCCCGTTCGACAGGCTCAGGGCAGGCTCCTGCCACCGGCTCATCACTAGAATCCCGGGGTTGGCGGGGCGGGGGCTTGGCCTTCGGCTCCGATCACGGGCACCTTGATCGGCCGGGGCAGGGCGCGGCGGTTGTAGTCAAATAGGTAATAGTTGAGCGCAAGGTGATAGGTCGTGCGACCCATCCCGAAGGCTTTTTCCTTCACGACGAGTTGCGCGCCCAAGCCCGACTTCACCTCCGCAGAAAACCCAAAATGCTTGAAAAACACAGTCTCCATGCCCAGGATCGCCGTCGCGTAGCCTACAAACCGTGGCTTGCCCACCGCACGAAACTCGTTGTAGTCCACGATGCGCTCGGCACCGTAGTCAAAGGAGTACTCGGCAAACGAGATGCGGCTCGTCGGCGACAATCCCAACTCCAGCTCGGCCCCGCCATGAAACCGCAAAAAGCCGAGGATCTTGCGGCTCTGCTTGAGCCCGGCAATGGCCACGCTCCCAAAGCTGCCGTGCTCCGTCGCGAAACGGCCATAGATCGTGTCGTTCACGATGAAGTCACTCGTGTAGTCCATGGTGTCTTCACGGCGGCTATAGTTGGCCGAGAAGCGCAACTTGATGCCGCGCACCGTGTCCACGACCGACGCATGGGCTCCCACCTGGAAAAAAGTGGCAAAGACGGTGCTGCGCGAATACAGGCCCCAATCGGGATAGATGGGCAGGCCGGCCTGGGCATCGGCATAGAGGATGCGGGCGTCGTAGCCTTGGAAAAACTGCACCGAGCCATCTGTATGCGAAACACCAAAGTCGTGCAAGTGAAATTTCAAGGGCGGCAAGGGCGGCATGGAATCGCGCATCGAGTCTGCGGGCTGCGCAAAATCGGTGCCCCGCTGCGCCACGGCACAGCCTCCCCACAATACAAAAAGCAGTATGTAAAATGCCTTGGCCAATGCAACAACCCGCTAGATCGGAATTTCAAACAAGGAAAATTACGAGAAACTCACGGCATTCGCTATCCCGCGGCTGCGCAATCACAATTTTTCATGTCGCCCCAGCAGATCGGCAGGCGGGGTGCCAGCCTGCACCGGGACCCCAGGATCAGTGCGCCTCGAGCCAATTGGCACCCTTGCCGACCTCGACGAGCATGGGCACCTCGAGCGGCAAGGCATTCTCCATCTTGTCCTTGATGAGCGCAGACAGCTCCTCGACCTCGTCGGGGTGCGCCTCAAACACCAATTCGTCATGCACCTGCAGGATCATCTGCGAGCGCAGGTTGCGGCGCTTCATCTCGGCGTGGATGTGGATCATCGCCACCTTGATGAGGTCGGCGGCGCTGCCCTGCACAGGTGTATTGATGGCGTTGCGCTCGGCAAAGCCCTTGATCGTGGCGTTGGCGCTGTTGATGTCGGGCAGGTAGCGCCGCCGGCCCAGGATGGTGCGGGCATAGCCGTGCTTGCGGGCCTCCAGGATGCTCTCATCCATGTATTCCTTGATCTTGCTGTACTGCGCGAAGTAGCTGTTGATGATCTCGGCGGCCTCGCCGCGGCTGATCTTGAGGCGCTGGGACAGGCCAAAGGCCGAGATGCCGTAGATGATGCCAAAATTGACCATTTTGGCCTTGCTGCGCATGTCGCCGGTGACCTCGTCCATGGCGACGCCAAAGACCTTGGCGGCCGTCGCGCGGTGGATGTCGTGGCCTTCCCTGAAGGCCTCCATCATGCCCGGGTCCTTGCTCAGCTCGGCGATGAGCCGCAGCTCGACCTGCGAGTAGTCGGCCGAGAGGATCACGTAGCCCTCCTGCGGGATAAACGCCTTACGGATCTCGCGGCCCTCCTCGGTGCGGATCGGGATGTTCTGCAGGTTGGGGTTGGTGGAGCTGAGGCGGCCGGTGGCAGTGACCGACTGGCTGAAGGTCGAGTGGATGCGCCCTGTCTTGGGATTGACCAGCAGCGGCAAGGCGTCCACATAGGTGCTCTTGAGCTTGCCCAGCTTGCGGTAGCGCAAGATGTGGGCAGGGAAGTCGTGCTCCAAGGCGAGGTAGACGAGGTCTTCCTCCTTGGTGCTGTATTGGCCCGTCTTGGTTTTTTTGGCCTTGCCCAGCTTCAATTTGTCAAAGATGATCTCCCCGAGTTGCTTGGGTGAATTGATGTTGAACTTCATGCCCGCCATGAGGTAGATCTCCTTTTCCACCGACTTCATCTCCACATCCAGCACTTTGGAATATTCGTTCAGGAAATCCTCATTCACCCGCACACCCTGAAACTCGATGTCGGTGAGCACGGGCACGAGGGGCAATTCCACATCCTCAAACACCCTGCGCAGGTCTGCCGAGTCCAGGCCCGGCTCCAGTTTTTCCTTGAGCGAGAGCGTGATGTCGGCGTCCTCGCAGGCATATTCCAAAAGCTTGTCCAGCTCCACGTCGCGCATGTTCAGCTGGTCCTTGCCACGCTTGCCAATGAGGGCCGTGATCGAGACCGGCTCATAGTTGAGCAACTCCATGGCCATCGCATCCATGCCATGTGGCTTGTCGGGGTCGATGACGTAGTGGGCGAGCATGGTGTCAAACAGTGGCTCGCTCACCGTCACGCCATGGTTGCGCAGCACGAGCATGTCATATTTCAGGTTTTGGCCGATCTTGAGGATGGCTTTGCTCTCCAGCAGGGGGCGCATTTTCTCCAGCTGGCTCAGGGCGGATGGGTCGTCCTTGGGGAAGTACAGCATATATGCCTCGCCCGGCTTGAGGCAGATGGTCATGGCGATCAGCTCGGCCTGCATGGCGTCGAGGCCGGTGGTCTCGGTGTCGAAGCAAAACGAACCCTGTGCCTGGATGTCGGCGATGAGCTTATTCAGTTGTGGCTCGGTGTCCACGAGCATATATTGGTGTGCGCGGTCGGCGATCTTGTCGAGGTTGGTGGGCATGCCGGTGACCTCCTCGGTGGGGGTGTAGGCAAATGCGCCCCCGACGTCGTTGCCAAACAGGTCCTTTTGGGGAGCAGGCTGCTCCCCTCCAAAAATCGCGCTGTTGAGGATGCGCTTGGCGGTGTTGCGAAACTCCAGATCGTTCATGATCGCGATCGTGAGGTCGCGGTCTGGGTCGCCGACCTTGCAATGCTCCTCGTCCCAAGGGATGGGCGCGTCGGTGGCGATCTTGGCCAGCCATTTGGAGAGCAAGCCCTGCTCCCCAAATTCCTTGACCGAGGCTTGGATCGCCTTCTTGGTAATCTCGTCAGAGCGGCGCACGATCTCCTCGACCGAGCCAAACTGGTTGATCAACTCCACGGCGGTCACATCGCCGATCTTGGGAATGCCCGGGATGTTGTCGACCTTGTCGCCCTTGAGGCCCAGGAAATCGACCATTTGCCCGGGCATCACGCCATAGCGCTCCTTGACCATGGCGGGATCGTAGATCTCGATGCCATTGCCAGCACGGCTGGGCTTGTAGAGCAGGATGTTTTCGGTCACGAGCTGGGTGTAGTCCTTGTCGGGCGTGACCATGTAGACCTTGTAGCCATGGGACTCTGCGCGCTTGGCAATCGTGCCGATCACGTCGTCTGCCTCATAGCCCTCCATCTCCAAGATGGGAATGTTCAGGGCACGCAGCAACTCCTTGGTCTTGGGGATCGCAAAACGAATGTCTTCGGGCATCTCTTCCCGGGTGGCCTTGTACTCTGGAAACTTGTCGTGCCTGAAGGTGGGTCCCGACAGGTCAAAGGCGACCGCGAGGTGGCTGGGGCGCTCGGTTTCCAAGATCTGCATCAGGGAGGTGATGAACCCAAACACTGCCGAGGTGTTTTGACCGGTGGATGTGATGCGCGGGGTCTTGATGAATGCAAAGTGCGCCCGGTAGATCAGGGCAAGCGCATCCAATAGAAATATCTTTTTCTCTGCCATAGGAGGGGGCTGAATTTGGGGGTCAAGGTAGAAAAAAAATGCGTCGGCTAGCGACGGCCTACAAGTTATTGTCGGCGTTTGCGAGTCTTTGATTCTCCTCGGCCAATTTTTCAGCCTCGGCCTCGGCGACCCCCAATTTCATTTTGGGCACGAGCAGCAGGTAGCACAGGAAGCCGATCACCACCATCATGATGAATTGGGAGGTGTGGATGATGAAGGCAATGTTGGTACCCACGACCTTGGCATGCTCCTCGGTCCAACCAAAACTGCTGGCATAGGCCGCGAAACTCATGATGATCGCAAAGTGATAGGTGCCGATGCCTCCCGGCGATGGCAGCACCATGCCGATGCCACCCATCGTGAAGGCCGTGATGGCAAAGACAAAACTCAGGCCCTCGGTGTCCTTGAGCGCAAAAAACACGAGAAAGGTCATGAGGATGTAGCAGACCCAGATCAGGACGGTGAGCAGGAGGAAATACCAAGGCTGCTTCATCCTGGTGACACTCTTGATCGAGAGCCAGATGTCCTTGGCAAATTGCACGCCCTTGGCAAAGAGGGCGATTTTCATCAAGCGCTGCCAGAAGATCAGCACGAGCAGCAGGCCCAGCACCATCACACCCACCAAGATCCATTTCCAAGGAAACACATCGGCATTGGCGGCCGTCGCGGGGTCGCTGCCGGCAAAGGCCCGGTCCATGATGGCCATGATCTGGCGGAACTGGAAGATGAAGACTCCCACGACCAGCAATCCCAGGGCGATCACATCAAACACGCGGTCGGTGACCATGGTGCCAAAACTCACGGCGAGCGGGATCTTTTCAGACTTGGCGGTCATCGTCGCGCGGGTGACCTCGCCGAGGCGACCCGTCGCCTGATTGACCAAATAGCTCACCATGATGGAGCAAAAGAGGTTCCAGGTATTGCTCTTGTGGCCAGCTGCCTCGATGAGCAAGCGCCAGCGCACGGCCCTGTACCAATGGCTCAGCAGGGCGATGACCAAGCCCGCCGCCACCCAGAGATAGTTGGCATCACGGAAACCTTCCTCCACTTTGTCAAAGTCGATGCCCTTCATGCAGAGCCACATCAGCAAGACGCCCAGGCCCAGGCCCAGCACGTATTTAAGAATGGTTACAAGGGTTTTGCGGCTCAAGATCTAGTTCAGTTTGATGGGGCGGTTGTCTTGGTCGACGTGGCAGATCACGGGCGTGTGGGTGCGGGCCTCCTCCACCGTCACCGTCGCATAGGCGATGATGATGACGAGGTCGCCCGCCTGCACTTTGCGGGCCGCTGGACCGTTGAGGCAAATGACGCCGCTACCGCGCATGCCTTCGATCACGTAGGTTTCAAACCGCTCACCATTGTTGATGTTCACGATTTGCACCTTCTGGTGCACCAACATTTCAGCGGCTTCCATCAAGTTGCGGTCGATGGTGATGCTGCCTGTGTAGTTCAGGTTGGCCTCGGTGACCGTGGCCCGATGGATTTTGGATTTGAATACCTCTATCAACATGGGGCCAAAACTAAGCAGAATTTGCAGAATTCTCAGAAACGTAAGTTCAGCGCAGCTAATCACGCTTGGGGTTGAATTCTGAGGGCTATTTTTTGGAAACGAAGAATGCGCTGTTTTTGACTCTTGAAAGTGCATGTTTCGCTAGAGGGGCCTCCTGAAATCGGCTTTGGCGTACCACCTAGAGGCGATTTTTCCAAACGAAGAATGTGCTCAAATTGATTTATTAGAAGGCATATTTTGGTGGACCGGCCTCGCGAAATCGGCTTTGGCGTCCAAACCAAGGGCGTTTTTTCGAAATGAAGGACGTGCGCTTTTTTCGAGCGTTGGCGAGCTTAAATTTGGAGCATCAGGTTGTCGATGAGCCTGGTCTTGCCGCAAAAGGCGGCGATGAGGGCTACGGGCTGGTCCTCGGGCTGCAATGTTTCGCAGCGTGAGAGGTCGCGGGACTTGCGGATTTCCAGGTATTCCAGGCGGATGAGGGGGTAGTCTGCGAGCATTTCCTCGGCGATGCGGGTGAGCGATGCTGCAGCCACGCCTGCCTGGGCTTGCGCATTCACGCGCTGCAGGCAGCGCGAGAGGTAGAGCGCCTGCTGCCGCTCCTCGGGGCCGAGGTAGCGGTTGCGGCTGCTCATGGCCAAGCCATCTGCCTCGCGCACGATGTCGCAGGGTACGATCTCGACCGGGAAAAACAGCTCCCGCGCCATCATCTGCAAGATGCTCAGTTGCTGGAAATCCTTCTTGCCAAAGTAGGCCCGCGTCGGCAGCACGATGTTGAAGAGGCGGCTCACCACAAGCAGCACGCCGTCAAAGTGGCCCGGTCGCTTGGCGCCGTCCATGATCTTGTCCATCGTGCGCAAGCCCATTTGCAGCTCAAAGTTGGCCCGACCCATGGGATACATGGTGGCCTCGGTGGGGGTGAAGATGTGTGTGGCACCGGCGGCCTTGCACAGCGCGAGGTCGGCCTCGAGGGTGCGGGGATACTTGTCCAGGTCTTCGTTGGGCCCAAACTGGGTGGGATTTACGAAGATGGAGACGACGGTGAGGTCGTTTTGGGCGGCACTTTGCGCGACGAGGCTACCGTGGCCGTCGTGGAGGGCTCCCATGGTGGGCACAAAGCCGATTGAGAAGCCTTTGCAATATTCATGCTGCAGGGCCGTTCTGAGCAAATATGGATCATCAAAAACCTGCATGGGAGAAAGGAGTGTGGATTCGCTAAAAAGGCGGCGAAGTTAAGTAAACGCAACTTGTATTCGCAAGGGAAATTGTGTAAATTTGCAGCATAATTAAGGAATTTTCCATCACGTGTTTCAGAATGGTTGACAAGACCAAGTAAGTATGAGCGAAAAATTGAAGATTCTATACGTCACTTCAGAAATCGATCCGTTCTTGAAAGTCAGCAGCGCTGCAGATTTCATCCGTCTTCTTCCTCAGAAGCTACAAGAAAAAGGCCACGAAATACGCATCTTGATGCCCAAGTTTGGGGTCATCAATGAGCGTCGCAACCGCCTCCACGAGGTTGTGCGCCTTTCAGGGATCAATATCAGGGTGGGCGACGAGGAAAAGCCGCTCACCATCAAGGTCGCTTCCATCCCCAATGCCAAGTTGCAGGTCTATTTCCTCGACAACGAGGACTACTTCCAACGCAAGAGCGTGCTCGTCGACCCGGTGAGCAACCTCTTTCACAAAGACAACGACGAGCGCGCCATCTTCTTTTGCAAGGGCGTGATCGAAACGGTCAAGAAGCTGGGCTGGCAGCCCGACATCATCCACTGCCATGATTGGATGACGAGCTTCATTCCCCTGTACCTGAAGACACACTACAAGGACGACCCGATGTTCAAGAACACAAAAGTCGTCTTCACGTTGTACAACAACGGGTTCGATACCAATTTTGCCCGCAACTTCTTGGACAAAACCAATATCGAAAACCTGCGCCCCACCGCCTCGGACTATTCAGAAAGCTACCTGGGCTTGTGCCGCGGTGGCATTTCCCTCTGCGATGTGGCCACCAAGGGTGCCGCCGTGATCGACTCCAACCTGGAGGCCTTCATGGAGAGTTCCCAAAATGAA
>JANMIM010001026.1:0-5779 GCA_031375795.1 Bacteroidota bacterium | reverse complement strand
CATCATTCGCAAGCCCAAGCTGGAAATCGGCCTCAAGCGCACTTATGAGGTCGAGCAGGTGGGCTTTGAGAATTTTCTCAACAACGGGACGAGCCTGCTGCAAAGCAGCCTGCGACGCGTGCCGCTCACCCAGCTCAATTATTATGGGGAAAACCGGGTGGACCTCTATACCGACATAACCAAAGGCTTGTCGGGCGACTTCTATTTCCGCACCAAATCCTTTGAGCCGACCCGGAAGTTTGACTTTGGATTCAACCAAACCGATGGCGGCCTTGCCACCACCTATACGATCACCGAGGCGGGAGCCGACTTGCGGCTGTCGTTCAAGGAAAAATACATCACCGACTCACGCGGCGACCGCAGCTACCTGGGCACCAAATACCCCGTGTTTTACCTCAAGTACCGCCATGGCTTCACCGACCTGCTGCAGGGTCAGTTTGCCTATGATGCCGCCGAGATCGATATGCGCAACTTTGTGCGCTTGGGGCGCTATGGCTGGTTTCGGTATGACCTGAAAGCTGGACAGGTGTTTGGCACCGTTCCCTTCCCGTCCCTGCATGTCTTCAGGGGCAATGTGTCTTGGGGATATGACCGCTACGGATTCAACCTCATGAATTATTACGAGTTTGTCGCCGACCGCTACCTCACATTTGCCGGGGAGCAGCACTTTGAAGGCTTGCTGTGGAATCAACTGCCATTGCTCAGGAAGCTCAAGTGGAAGGAGGTGCTCACTTGCCGACTCGCTTGGGGCTCTCTCACGGCACAAAATCAGCAATTGAACGCTGCATTGGTGCCCAAGATCGACGGCAGCCTTTTTGCGCAGCAAATCAAGGCGCCCACCAAGGTGCCCTACCTGGAGGCGGGAGCAGGATTGTACAACATCTTCAAGGTGCTCAGGGTGGATGCAATCTGGAGATTGAATTACCATGACCTGCGTTTCCAGACAGACCCCACGATCCAAAAGGCCAACTGGGGACGGTTCAACAATTTCGGTTTGCGGGCCGATTTCAGCATCACTTTCTAGGGCTGATTTGGGGTGGCGGCAACATGGTCAAAACCTGAAATCACCTGAAAAATTAAATGTTGAATACCCTGTGGATAAATATTAATTAGTATATTCATCCCCGATAGGGAGGAGGCTAGCAAGTGGTCTTTGTGGCATGTTATTGATTTTGTGTTGCATACGGTGAATTGTGAATGCGTTTTGCTTTTGCCATCGGCACGATTCGATCATTACTTGCACAAATTTGACTTGCGGCCGCGATCTAGGAAGAAACGAGTTGCGCTATTGCCGGCCATTTTTTTTGGAATGTTTAATCGTCAAAATATGCAGGATTACTACGAACACACAGCCTGTTCGAGTTTTGGGATTGCAAAGGGAAATGCCAAAGCCTTGGTCCCAAAAGCTGTGTTGAAGAATTTCCTTTTGCTGCTGGTTTTCGGGATCATCTCCTCGGGGGTCTATGCACAAGAGATTTGCAACAATGGGCTAGACGACGACAATGACGGTTATGTCGATTGTTTCGACCCCGACTGTTCGGGAAGCTTTTTCTGCGGCAACCAATTTTTTGGTGGTGCGGTGCCTTCTTGTCAGACAGCGCCACCCCCCTCGCCAGGCATGACATTGAGCCTGCTTTGGGCTACAGACAGTGTGGCTACACCCCTCGTCCCCAAGCGCACCCCCATCATCGGCGACATCGACCTAGATGGCGTGCCCGAGGTGATCACGGGAGCACCAGTCATCGGGAGCGGCACCTATGTCTTCAATGGCGCCAATGGATTGCTGGAACGCACGATCACCAGTCCGCCCACCAACCCCAATATGAACGCCTATGCGATCGCCGACATCGACAACGATGGCTTTGGTGAGATTATCATGGTTTCCACAGCGGCTGCCGGACGGCAGCTCTTCTGTTATGAACATACCGGCAGTTTGAAATGGACATCTTCGGCGCCGGTAGGCTATTTCCCAGCGCATGATTCCTGGACGCCTCATGTTGCCGACTTTGAGGAAGACGGCTTGCCAGAGATCTATGTTGGAAACCAAATCTTTGATGGCGCCAATGGAAACTTGATCGTGGGCCCTGGCCCCGGCACATCCATGGGCGAAAACGGTGGTTCTGGCGGTGAGCCATTCTCCGCCGCCGCCGACGTGCTGCCGTCTGGGTTTTGCCCTGATTGCGGTGGCTTGGAGCTCGTGAGCGGAAACTCAGTGTACTCCGTGAACCTCGGTGCGGGGACGATGACGATGCGCACGAGCATCACCGGGTTTCCCGATGGGTTGACCAGCTTGGGTGACATCGACCGCGACGGCGACATCGACGCAGTCGTCGTGGGCCAAAATCTTACTGGCCGTGGCATCATGTATGCCTGGGACCTGCAATCCTCGACGCAGATCGGTACCACCATGCAGATCGACGCCACGAGCATCGCCGGTGGTGCGATCACCAACTCTGGCGGCATCGCCGCCATCGACGACATCAACAGCGACGGTGTCATGGAGGTCGTCGTCGCAGGCCGCAACGTGGTGGTGGCCTACCAATTCGTGGCAGCCAGCAACTCTTTTGTGGAGTTGTGGGCTTGGTCCAGCGTCTGCCTTTCGGGTAGATCTGGGGTGACGCTGTTTGACTTTGACGGCGACGACATCGACGAGGTTGTTTTCAAGGATGAAAATGCATTGACCATCCTCAGCGGTGCCAATGGAGGTCTCAGGGCATCCGCGCCATGCCCATCTGCCATCACCCGCATGGAGACGCCGGTGATCGCCGACGTCGACAACAATGGCCAAGCCAACATCATTTGTGGCTGCGGCGGCAATGTGCGGGCTTTCCAGACGGGCGGCACCCCATGGACCACCACGCGCAATGTCTGGAACCAACGCAACTATTTCGTGCTCAATATCAAGGACAACCTGCGCGTGCCACGTGTGCAGCAGCGCCAGGAGTTGGGCTATCCAGCAGGTACGCCAGTGAACTATCCCTTCAATTCATTCATGAAGCAGACCAACAAGCTTGCCGACAACGGGGCATTGGTCTACCCGGCAGCCAATGACAATGTCCTGATCCTGAACCCCTCCACCGACATCAATTTGGGGCCCTGCCAAGACGGGGTCAACGACTCGATCGGCGTGCGCCTCAGTGTGAACAACACCGGCAACGTGCCCATTCCTGCCGGCACCATGATCTCTTTCTACAACGGGAATCCTTATTTCCCAGGATCTTCCTTCATCCGCAACTTTGCCATGCCCAATGCTGTCCCAGCAGGTGGGTCGGCTACGATGCCCGTCGTGTCGATCGATGACCAGGGCGGGACATTCGTCTTGTTTTTCCAGGTCAACGACAATGGATCGGGCACGATTCCGATTCCAGGCCCGGCATTCGGACACCTAGAATGCAATTTCAACAACAACTTGGGAAGCTATAACATCGTGAACTGCGGCAACTTGCCGCCCGTGATCGATACCTTTGGTATATCCACGACCACCATTCTATTCAGTTCGCCCGAGGATCAAGTAGCCAGCTATTGTTTCTCGGCGACCGACCCACAAGGCGACGCCCATGATGTCACGGCACTCATCGGTACGCCAAGCATCGGCACTGTCGCAGGCTTGGCCAACGGGGACAGCTGCATCACACTTACGCCCAATACAGACGTTGCCGGCACGACGACTTTCTCGGTCATTGTCTGCGACAACGGCAATCCTACCCTCTGCGACACCACCGTCTTCATCTGGACGGTGACGCCTGTGAATGACCGCCCGATCGCGGTGGACGATGCCACCACCACCAATGAAGACACCCCGGTGACGATCAACGTGCTCCCCAACGATTCCGACATCGAGTTGGATCCATTGACGGCGATTCTGATCGGTCAGCCAGCCAATGGCACCGCGACGATTGCAGGGGGCGTGGTCACTTACACACCCAATCTCAACTACTTTGGGACCGAGACCTTTGCCTACCAGCTTTGCGACAACGCCTTGCCACCTGGCTGCGACACGGCGCTCATCACGATCATCGTGAATTCTGTGAACGATGCCCCGACGGCCATGAACGATTCGCTCACGATGCCCAATGATACGGTGCTGGTGAACGTGGCTGTGCAAAGCAACGACACCGACATTGAGCCCGGTGCAATGGTGACCGCGATCAATTGTGGTCCTTCACATGGATCCGCAACGGTTTCGGGCACCGCCATTTTGTACATTCCCGACTCCACCTACATCGGTCTCGATACGATCTGCTACACGCTTTGCGATGGCGGCTCGCCAGTGATTTGCGACACGGGTTATGTGTACCTCACGATCTTCAACAGCAACGTCGCCCCCATCGCGCTCGACGACAGCGATTCGACGACCTATCAGGACACGGTCATTGTCAGCATCCTGGGCAATGACAGTGATCCCAATGGCCAGGCCATAGACTTGACCTCGATCACTTGCGGCCCCAACCATGGCACGATCAGCATCGATACTTTGCTGGGTATCATCACCTATATTCCAGATACCTTGTTTTTGGGAATAGACACCTTGTGTTATGTCATTTGTGACAATCCACCAGCGGGGCTCCCGTTTTGTACGACAGCAAACATTTACATCACTGTGATTCCAGACAATCGGCCACCGGTTGCTGTGCGGGATACGCTGACCCTGGCATTCAACACGCCGGGTACGCGCAATCTCTTGACCAACGACAGCGACCCAGACGGCGATCTGCTCACGGTTACGCTGCTCTCGCAACCAGCCAATGGGACGGTCCTCGTCGCCAATGGCATTGCAACCTATACGCCCAATGCGACCTTTGTGGGGGTCGACAGCTTCTGCTACCAGCTCTGTGACGACGGCTTGCCGCCGCTCTGCGACACGGCTTGTGCGGTCTTCACGATCATCGCCCCCAACGAGCTCGTGATCCCCAACGGATTTTCACCCAATGGCGACGGAATCAATGATGTGCTGGAAATCGGCGCCATTCAGCTGTTTCCCAACAACAACTTGCAAGTATTCACCCGCTGGGGCACCTCGGTCTTTGAGGCCGATGGTTACAACAATGAGTGGGACGGCACGTTCAACGCCAATCCAGTCCCCGACGGCACCTACTTCTATCGGTTTGATCCAGGTGACGGCACAAGCGTACTCACAGGCTTTATTTTGGTTTACAGATAATCTGGAGGAAGCGGAATCATGAAAATGCTGAAGAATATACAATGGAAAATGGTCGTGGCGGCCGTGGCATTGCTGGGATGCATCACCACGGCGCGCGCACAGCAAGACGCCCACTATTCGCAATACATGTTCAACCAGTTGGCCTTCAACCCTGCCTATACGGGTAGCCGAGACGCGCTGAGTGCGACCATGGTATTGCGCAAGCAATGGCTGGGCTTTGACGGTGGGCCTACCACCGGCAACCTGAACCTGCATGCCCCGATCGGCAACGAGCGGCATGGTGTGGGGTTCAATTTTGAGAATGACCGTCTCGGCGTCACCACGCAAAGCAAATTGGCGTTGTCTTATGCCTACCGCATACCGGTCGGCAAGGGCTTCCTCAACTTGGGCTTGAGCGCAGGGTTTTTGCAATACAAGACCAGGTTTTCAGAAATCAACCCGATCGATGTCGACCCCTCCAAGCCTTTGGTGAATGCCTCGGCCCTGCTGCCACGCGCAGGTGGAGCTAATCGTAACCGACGAATATGCGGGCACAGAAATCGGATTTATATCTAATCAAATCGAAGCAGCACACCGATGTGTCGGATCCGTTTCGACGCTGCCGACTAACGAGTAACG
>JANMIM010001007.1:0-2330 GCA_031375795.1 Bacteroidota bacterium | reverse complement strand
CCTGAAAGCACCGGCACCCAGGGTGATGCGTCCGAAACAGCCGCCACCCCGCCAAGCGAGTCCAAGGAACTGAACATGGACGACTTTTCCCAGGCACAATACGAAATCTGGAAATCGGCCACTGAACGCTGGCATTCAGAGGATTTTTTGGATGGATGCATGAAGAATGGTGGCTTTCTGCAGGATTGCCACGACTGCTCCAACGTGTGCCTGGAGGTGGTTCTCAAAGTCGATGCGTCGGGAAACATCCAAGAAATCAAGGACATCATGAACAATATCGACTGCCCGAAACGCTCAGAAAAGGAACGCGAAGACCTCAAAAACTGCATGCTGGAGTCGTTCAAAACCGTGAATCTGCCGCCACTGTTTCGCAACGCTATCCTCACCGCGATCATTGGGCAGTCAACTGCCTGCTGATGCGTCGCGCAATGGCGCAGCAATAGGCGGCAAGCAGGGTAAGTGTCAAACGAAAATAGCGCAGCCAAACTTCCTTGGTGCAAGAATCCAGCTCTTCGTCGGCCCTTGAAATAGGAAGTGATGATGTGATCAAATCTATTCGTAAATTTGAAACTCCACGCAAAAAGTGAATGAACATCCAGCAACGACAATGGAAATGATTTTAAGGACAAAAATAATCGGACTGATCGCATGCATTTTTCTCGCGATGTCTTGCAATTCTCCAGATTCGACCACCATCTCACCGCCTGCTTCAGGCAAAAATGACAGCCTCAACGCCGGACAAAACCCCGAGCCATGGCCGACCCAGCTCAAAGTAAAAATCCTCGAAGGCACCTTGATCTACTTCGCCACGGTGGCCAGAGATCCCGCCGAATGGCCTGCCAATCGCGGGATCGCGGTCCTAAATTCCGGGGAAGTCTTGATGACCCACCATTCGCCCGAGGATCAGGTTCCCGACGGTGCATTTTATAGTGACTTGAAGCATTACAAGCTCTTGTCGGCGGCGGAGTTTGACCAACTGAAATCCGCACTGGACCAACTAAAGATCGATCGCCTGCCCGCGCTCGTGCCCACGCCGGGCGGATACGAGGTTGCAGATGGCAGCGACGATTATCTCTATTGGCATGAAAGCCCCGCCAATGAGCGCTACATCAAAATCGAAGCCCAAGCCCCGATCGGGAATCAAATCAGGGACCTTTTGTTCAATTTATGACGATCGACGCACAAGACCCCGATTTCAGATGAAAAAATACCTTTTGATGTTCTCCTTGCTGGCCATCACCATCCTCATGGCCGCTTGCAGGCACACGCGACACGCTGCCTCCACATCCAAACCCTCGGATGCCCTGCCACGAAGCATGGACTCGCTAATACCTAGCCTGCGCGTGGCGCCGCTCACATTTTCCCTTGCAGACGCCACCCATACCACCATGGCTTTCCAGTTGCGCAATATCGGTCATCAAACAGGGAATGCAGAGTCGCTCTGGTTCGAAATATTGGTCACGGGCCAGCAAACATCGCACCTCGACGTCGGCATCAGCAATGGGCTTTTTGAAGACAAATGGTTTGCGCTACCGCCCGGCGACAGCATCGAGCGAAATTTGAATTCCTTGGGGCCAGTGCTGTTTGACCAAGTTGGTACGTATCAGCTGCTCCCAAAACTCAATGGAAAATCTGGCGAAATGGTGACGGTAACCGTGACCAATTAGGCTGTCGGAATCGATGAAAAAAGCACAATCATCAAAAATCCAGGATCAGCAGGGCCTTGCACCACTGGCAAATGGCTTGTAGATTTGTACATGATGAAGACATTCCAATATTGCCTTTGCCTGCTATGTTGCGCCTTCATCCTTGGCACACATCCACCGATACCGATGCCCGCATTTTACACCCTCAACCTGGAAATGACCGTTCGCACGCCGGGCGTCACGGCCGTCGCGGTGGCACCCGATGGCACGCACTGGGCGGCCGCCTGCATGCAGGAAACCATTGTTTTTGAAGGGCAAAAAGCCCAGCATTCCATCCGCATGTGGCAATACCATCCCCAATTGCGCTTTTCACCCGATGGCAAGCAGGTCTATGGCGACGGATTGGTGGGGAATGCAGAAACCGGCGTAGTCGATCGGATGACGGTGGCCTTGAGTATGGACCCCCTGTGGGTGCTCAAGAATGCGCTCTACCCGGGCAGCGGCGACTCACTCATCGTTTTTGGAAACAAAGCACTGTCCCGGGGATTGAAAGAGGATCAAACAGATTTCGAAAGGGAATGGGAATCCAAGGATCGGGAGCAGCTATTTGTCGTGGACCACAACACGGGGCAGATCATGTATTACCTCAAAGTGCAAGGTCACCTTTCCAATTACCTGCCGATG
>JANMIM010001006.1:0-1553 GCA_031375795.1 Bacteroidota bacterium | reverse complement strand
CCGAATCAACAACACCTAATGACCATGCCAAGATAGCATGACAAGAATTTTGACTTACTGGCAAAGTTGACGATAAGCATATAAAAAAACAATCCCCCACATTCCCATGTTACTACACCGAATTCCGCTACCTTTGCAGCGCGATAGGAAAAGACTTGGCAGCACCTGCAAAATCCCCCGATGCCGTCAAAGGCTCCGCCTTTGAATGGCCGCTCATCAGGCGGCTCTTTGGCTATACCCGACCCTACAAGGGCCGGTTTGCGCTCGTGTTGGGGCTCACGGTCTTGAGCGCCGCCCTCGCTCCGCTCATCCCCTACGTGTTTCAGTACACCCTCGACAAGCCGACCCTCAAGGGCGAGGTGGTGGGCGTGCGCAACATGATCCTCATCAGCCTCGGCCTGCTGGGCGCCCGTGCCTTCATCATGTACCTGCTCACCTACCTCACCGGCTGGCTCGGGCAGAGCGTGATCAAAGACATCCGCATCAAGGTCTATGACCACATCACGGGGATGCGCCTGCAATTTTTTGACCGCAACCCTGTCGGGATGCTGCAAACCCGCACCATTAGCGACGTCGAGACCCTCAACGATATCTTCAGTGAGGGCATCGCCCACATCCTGGAGGAATTGCTCACGCTCATCTTCATCCTGGCGATCATGCTCACGAGCAATTGGCGGCTGTCGCTCGTGGTGCTCACGAGCGTGCCCATCTTGCTGGTGGCGACCTATATCTTCAAAAATGCGGTGAAATCGGCTTTCCAGGGCGTGCGCAAGTATGTGAGCATGATGAACACATACTTGCAGGAGCACATCACGGGCATGCTCGTGATCCAGATCTTCAACCGTGAAAAGGTGGAATATGACCGCTTTGAGGACCTGAACAACGAGCACCAAAAAGCCAATTTGAGTTCGGTGACGGCCTACAGCATCTTTTTCCCGGTGGTGGAGATCGTGACGGCGATCGCGACGGCCCTGCTCGTGTGGTATGGCGTGGGCAATGTGCTCAATGGCGCGATCACTTTTGGGACGCTCGTGGCCTTCCTCATGTACATCAACATGTTTTTTCGCCCGATCCGCATGCTCGCCGACCAGTTCAATACGCTGCAACTCGGCATGGTGAGCGCCGAGCGCATCTTCAAGATCCTAGATACGCACGAGACGATCCCCAACGAAGGCAAAATGCTGGCGCCCAAGAAGGGCAGCCCCTTGAAGATTGATTTTGACAAGGTTTCATTTGCCTACATCGAGCAGGATTATGTGTTGCGGGATGTGAGTTTCTCGGTGGAATCGGGGCAAAAGATCGCATTTGTGGGCGCGACGGGCGCTGGCAAGTCCACGATCATCAACCTGCTCACGCGGTTTTATGAAATCAACCGCGGCACGATCTCGATCAATGGGCACAACATCGAGGAATATGAGCTCAGCGAACTGCGGCAGCTCGTGGGATTGGTGTTGCAGGATGTGTTTTTGTTTTCGGGATCGGTGTATGAAAACATCAGCCTGAACAATCCGGCGATCACGCTGGAGCAGGCGATGCGCGCTGCCGAGGTGGTG
>JANMIM010000995.1:0-3871 GCA_031375795.1 Bacteroidota bacterium | reverse complement strand
CACTTCGACAAGTGGTGTTATTTTCTGAAGAATTTGGAGTCTTTTGCGGAGATCCCCAGCATATTGCGGGAGCCGATTTTCGAGAAGGCATTCAAAACAGCCCTGGTGGCCAATTTTACACCTGCGCAGCGCGATGCGTATGAACAGAGCATCATGGATTATATCGGGATCAGGGAGGTGGCGGTGACGGCGAAAGAGGAGGGGAGAATCGAGGGGGTGGTTGAGGGGAAGATCGCAACGGCGCTCAATTTGTACATCATGGGGTTGCCGATTTCCCAGATTTGTCAAGCTACTGAGTTATCCGAAGAGCTTGTAAAAGAGGTGATTGCAAAGTACGAACGCGACAAGAACCATTCGAATGAGCACATCTGAGCATGAAAGTCAAGCGGCAAAGGGTGTAACCGGCAATTGCCCTTATTGGACTGCCGAGGAGCAACTAATGCATGATCGCATTGCGATACGTGAGGTTGCGAATACGGCGAGGCAGGAGGGAAGGCTGCAAGGACTGCTGGAGGCTAGACAGGAAGGACTGTTGGCGGCAAGGCAGGAAGGAGTGTTGGAGGGAAAAAAGAAAATCGTGGTCAATATGTATGAGCTCGGTTATCCGATTGCAGTGCTTTCTCAGGGGACCAAGCTACCTGAAGCTCAAGTAGAAGCTATCATTGCGGAATACGAGCGCAGCAAAAAAGTCCTTGATTGAGCACTTCGCATTAACTCGTGTCGTCTGCCTGAGGAGAGAAGCTGATTTTCGGACGTGGACAATAAAAGAGCTACCGATCTATTTTGGAACGAATCCCTTGCTGCGCTGCTGCGGCCCCCAAAAGCAAATCACAAAAGTAGTTCCAACTGAAGAAAGACCGGAATGAGTGCACGGCCTTTGTCTGTGAGCATGTATTCGACATGCAAGGGTTTTAGCGCGATGACAGCTCTGCTCAACAGCCCCATTTCTTCCATTTCACGCAATGCAACCGCAACCGACTGTTTGTTGGCACCCTCCAATTGCCTTACGAGGGCATTGAACCGTATGGGTGCCGCTGCCGCCAATCGAAAAATTTGAGGTTTCCATTTTCCGTGCAGCATTTTCAGAAGGCCCTCAGCCGGACAATTTCCTTCATTTTCCAAATTTTTTGGGGTAGTCATATTTCCTTGACCAATTGATCGGTAGCAAAATGCGCAGTTGCTTTGTGAAATGTTCAAAGCGAAGTTGAGGAAAAACCAATGGTTATGCAAGAGTTGCCAGAGAAGTCAATGAAGGGTTGGTATGCCTGGATGACATCGTGGATGCCTAGGAGGAACGCGCGATACAGTTCCCAAGCCGGGCTGATGGCGCATGCGTTGAAGGCGCTCAATGGTCTTATTGGAGCAGGTCTATTGTCGGTCCTGCTCTGTTGCAATGCACAAAACAAAAGCAATATGAAAAATATGGAACAAGGAAATGCAATGAATTGTGATCTAGAGGCGGGCATTTGTTTGCTTCCTGGCGCAGGCGATTCACTTGCAGCGCCAGCGTCGGCCCCCATTTCCAAGCCGATCAAAGTGCTCTACTTCACCGACCCGATTTGTTCATCGTGTTGGGGTGTCGAGCCACAGCTGCGCAAGCTGAAGCTGGAGTATGGTGATCTATTTGAAATTCAATACCATATGGGTGGATTATTGCCCGATTGGAGTTACAACAATGGCGGCATCAGCAAGCCATCTGACGTGGCCCACCACTGGGACGAGGTGAGCCTATATTACGATATGCCGATCGATGGAGATGTATGGTTGGAGGATCCGCTAGATTCATCTTACCCTCCCTCGATTGCCTTCAAAGCTGCCGAATTGCAAGATCCCGACAAAGCCTTGGTTTTCCTGAGGAAGCTGCGGGAGATGGTTTTTTTGCAGAAGAAAAACATCACACGGTGGGAACACGTGGAAGCTGCAGCCCGTTACAGCGGTCTCGATCCCATGCAGCTCAAAGCCGATATTGAAGGCGATGGAAAACGTCTTTTTCAAGAAGACCTCGATTTGGCCCGCAAGATGGGCGTGCGCGGATTTCCGACCATGTTTTTTGTAGATGACCAGGGCCATAGTGAACTCATTTATGGTTCGCGGCCTTATGAAATCTATGAAAATGCAATTCAAAAAGCGCATCCTCAAGCCCCAAAAAGTGTTTATGCAGCTGATTGGGAGCACCTATTCGCGCATTGGCCCACCATGACCGCCAAGGAATATTCTCTCCTCAGCGGCATAGAACGTCAAGCCGCCGAAGCGCAGTTAGAGCTCCTCGTTGGCAGCCATCAACTCAGAAAAATCACGACGAAGAACGGGGGACTTTATATGCGGGAATGAGGAGGATATTGTGGGCATCGTTTGCTGGGGCATCAGGTTGCGTGAGGAGCCCGTGGCCTTCGGCTGCCAGGGATTCATTTTATCCGAGTAATCCACATTCGCTTGCGGATAACAATTTCGCCCATTTCGCAGGCCGGAGGCCTGATGGTCGATAGCCCTGCGGCCGGAGGCCGTGGGCTCAATCCCTTCTGGGATCGCCTTTGTACCCCATCCTTCGGATCTCCTGCACATCCAGTGTCGCCACCCCAAAGTCATCGCTCACCCGGCCGGTCATGCGGTAGACGCCGATCCCTAATATCGGGTATTTCATAAATGTATCGGGAAACATCGTCGCATCAAAGCAGTCGCCGCGCGCGTCGATGAAGTCTACGAAGCCCATCATGTCGCCTTTGCTGGTACGTACTTGCTTGGTGCTGATGAGGTAACCGCTGATGGTGACGCGGTCGCCGTGCTTGATTTTGGTGCCATTGCGGCCTTCTAGGTCGGCGGCGAAGACTTCATTCGGGTGCATTTTTTCGCTCAGGAGTTCGAAGGGCGAGCAGAGCGGATAACCTAATATCTCGATTTGGTCGTAGGTATCTTCGATTGGGTCGTCGGGCAATTCGGGCAGCGACCATTCCTTGGTTTCGATGGCGAAGAGTGCGGTGTTTTGTTTGCGTTCTGGTGCTTTGGAAAAGAAGAGATTCGCCTCCCAGAGGAGTGTTTTCTTGCTTTTTCCAGTGAATCTGAATGCGCCGATGCGGATGAGCAGCGTCACTTGCTCCAAGCCGATCGGCACGCGGCGCAGGCAGTCGGCCATGCTGTGATAGGGGCCATTTTCTGCCCGCTCGGCGCATAATATTTCTGCAATTTGCCGCTCCAGGCCATTCATGTGAACGAAGCCCATCCACAAATCCTTGCCTTCGAGGTGGGTCATGAAGGTGGAGTGGTTCACGCATGGCGCGAGCACGTTCGCGCCCGCCATGCGCGCCTCGTGCAGGTACACCTCCGTGCGGTAAAATCCGCCGAAATTGTTGATGACGCCGACCATAAACTGCAGCGGATAGTAGGCCTTGAAAAAGAGGCTCTGATAACTCTCGACAGCATAACTCGCGCTGTGTGCCTTGCAAAAGGAGTAGCCCGAAAAGCTCTCCATTTGCCGCCAAACCTCGCCTGTGAGGTGGTCGGCGATGCCCTTGCCCCGACAATTGCCAAAGAATTTCTCGCGCAATAAATTGAATTGATCGGCCGACCTGTATTTGCCGCTCATCGCCCGCCGCAAGATATCGGCTTCGCCCAAATCGACCCCACCAAAATAGTGCGCGACCTTGATTACGTCCTCTTGGTAGACCATGACGCCGTAGGTTTCGCCGAGGTAGTCGGCCATGCTGGGGTGGAGGTACCAGGCTGTGTTGCTGGGGTTGTTGGTGCTGGGCGCAATGTTGTGGGTATTCAATATGTTGTGGTCGTCGGTGGTAGGGGCACCATTCAACGTGGCCCAACCACCAACGACCCAGGCATAAACCACCACCCCAATGACCACCGCAATTAACAAGGCAAC
>JANMIM010000989.1:0-3682 GCA_031375795.1 Bacteroidota bacterium | reverse complement strand
ATTACAGGATCGAGGTGACAGACGCCGTGGGATGCAAGCAAGGCATCACCAACACATTTGTCGGCGAATTTTTCTGCTTGCCGCAAACGATCTCAAGCCTGCCCTATAGCGAGAGTTTCGAGACTGGCTCGGGCCTGTGGTACCTCGATTGTCCAGACGTGAATGCTTATGGGTATGATTTTCTGCGCAATACAGGCGCCACACCGCAAGCCAATACCGGTCCGGATGCCGCCTCCGATGGCAGTTGGTACGTCTATTCCGATGCCGCCAACCCCGGCACCCAAACCGATGCAAAGTTGATGGGGCCCACGCTCAGCCTCGCTGCCTATACACGTGCAACGATCTTGTTTGACTACCATCAATATGGAGCCAATTGCGGCAACCTTGCCTTGAAAACGCTGACAGCTTACCAGAAACCGGGGACTGTGACCTTGCCGACCATTTGGACCGGCCCATCGGGCAACCTCGGCAATACTTGGAATGCTGCAGCGGCCGACCTCAAACCAGCAATGAGCGGTGGCCCCTGGTACATGTATTTCACCGCCGTGGGACCCACTGGCGTGGGCAGTGAGGGAGAAATCGGCGTCGACAACATACGCATCATCGATTGCTCGGGCACGACGGTCACACGCTCGCTCACCAACCGCTCTTGCAGTGGCAGCAACAACGGCGCTTGCGGCATTTCCCTCTCCGGCGCGGGCGCACCCTACACCTATCTGTGGAGCAATGGCGCCACGACTTCCTCCATTTCAGGACTCGCCTCGGGCACCTACACCGTCACGGCCACCGCAGCCAATGGTTGCGTCTTCACTGAGTCGTTCAAGGTCGAGCAAATCTTGCTCATCGCCAGTACGCAAGTCGTGAACCAGGCCGTGAGTGGACTGAACGACGGCGCCATCAACCTCACCGTCACAGCTGGGGTGCCACCCTACAGCTATCTCTGGAGCAATGGAGCCACGACGCAGGACCTTACGGGGCTGGCTCCGGGCATCTACACGGTGACCGTGACCGATGCGGGCAGCTGCACAGTGACGGAGTCGGCTACGATTTTGGGCGGCAGTTGCGTCGATTTTGTGTCGACCTATCCCTATTCCGAATCGTTTGAGACCAATCTCGGGGCCTGGGCCAATGTCACCGGAGACGACTTTGATTGGACGGGACCATTTACCGGGGCCACGCCGACAACTAGTACCGGCCCCAATGCCGCCGCCGCGGGCACGAAGTACCTCTATACCGAGGCCACTGGAAACAACCCCACCAAAACCGCCAACCTCGTGAGCAAGTGTTTTGACCTCACGGGTGCCTCTGCTGCCAATTTCAGCTTCAAGTACCACCTCTACACGAGCAAGGCGGCGCAAATGGGCACACTCTCGTTGCAGGCCAGCACCGACAACGGCAATACCTGGTCCACCAACCTCTTCCTTGTAAGCGGCAATCTGGGAGACATTTGGAATACGGGTTCCGTGAGCCTCAACAGTTACGTGGGCAAATTTGTGAAGCTTCGTTTCCAAGGCGTCACAGGTACCGGTGGCGACAAGGGCGACCGTGGACTCGACCAGTTTTCGATCACGATCACGCCGCTCAAATCGCCCGAACAATCTTCTGAGGTGATTTCATTTGGGGACGAGCAACTGCGTGACCTTGTGGTTTACCCCAATCCATCGTCGGGCGATTTTTCGCTGGAATACTTGGCTGCGAGTGCCATGGACGTGCGGTTGAGCATCGTGGATGTTTATGGCAAAGTGATGCATACGCTGAAGGGCAATTGTGCAGTGGGCCGCAACCACCTCGACATCGCAGGATCCAATCTTGCCGCTGGAATGTACTTTGTGGAAATCACTGCTGACCAAACCAAGCTGGTAAAGCGTCTGGTGATTTCAAAATAGGCGAATCAAAATTCACTTCAATCAGGAAAGCCTCCCTTGTGAGGCTTTCCTTTTTGAATTGAGATCAAAGCGGCATGTGTCATCCTCCTGCCCTCAATTCAATTGGCCTCGGTTTTCACCAGGTTCAACCCGATGACCCCGGCCAAGATCAATGTGATGCACACGATTTTCCATGCGCTCATGCTTTCCTTGAAAAAGAGAAACCCGATCGCGGTGAGCAGCACGATCCCCAATCCTGACCATACAGCATAGACCACGCTCACTTCAAAGTGCTTGAGTGCCAGGGTCAAGAATCCAAAGCAGGCGAGGTAACCCACGATCATCGGCACGGCCCACAGTGGCTTCTCAAAGCCGTCTGAGAGTTTCATCGACGTGGTGGAGAGCACTTCGAGCACGATTGCCAGGGTCAAATACAGCCATTTCATAAGATGCGCATCAATTGGGGGCAATGGAAAATGAAAGCGGTAATATTCATCAAAAAATCCTTCCGTGATACTTACCGCCCGAATATTCCCCATAGCCCTTCACCAAAATCGAGCAATCGGGCCTGCTCGCAGACAACGCAAGCAATTGGGCATGGTCCTCATTTCCGTTGCGCGGGGAAACGACGATGTGTGACAAGCTTGGGTGTTGTAGCAGGCTTATGATGCCCGCGATGGTGACCGATGTCTCTTGCAACTGGACTTCTTGCAAGCAGGGGAATGCCATCAGCGCCGAGGCACAGGCATCGGTAAGCTGCCAATTGTCCTTGAGGCGCAGGTATTTCAGCGCCGGCAATGCCGCCAAGTGCCTGATCCCTGCGTCGGAGATTGCGGTGCCCTGCAAGTTCAGGTTGCTGAGTCTTGCACATTTTGAAAGCGCCTCCAATCCCCTGTCATCCAAATTGCTATCTCCAAAACTCGCGCCGCTGAGCCGAGGAAATCCAGCCAATTTCTCCAATTCCTGCATGTCGGGAATTTCTGAGAATGGGTCGGGAAACATAAAATATTCCGTATCCATTGCGAAGTCCTGTCCTGCGATGTTCATGGTTTTTCGATGGCGAGGCGCAAACTGAAAATCGCCAACACCAAGGTAATCGGCGTAAACACAAGCCGCTCAAAATCATTCACCGAGGCCAGATTTCCCAAGGTATTGAGTGCAAACAGCGCAAACATCGCCCAGAAAATGACCTTGAACAACTTGGCTGGCAGTTGGATCGGAAGTAGGCGGGCATAGCTGGCTGTGACGCCAAGCATCGAAAGCATAATACCCAAGGAGACAGCCTCCATCGTCTGCATCTGCGCTTGCGACTGGATCTTGCCGCCCCACACGATCGTATACGGGAGCACGCCTACGAGCACGAGCACATGGAAAACCGTGAACATCGAAAACAAGACCAACAAGCTATTGGTCGCGAATCGGGTGGAAATGAATTTTTTCATGGATTGAGGGAATATTGTGGAACGGTGGTAACTCCCATGGAACCTCTAGCCGGGAAAATGATAACCATTTTGCCTAGGGAGTTTGCGTTGCATGGCTTCAAAATTGGGCGATTTCGTAGATGCCTTGCACGCCAGCAGATTGCAGGAATTGTCTAAATTGTTCAAAGTCTGCTAGACAAGTGGCATCGATTGGCTCAGACCAGACCTGCAAACAGGCCAGGGCCGGTGAATTGATTTTCAGGACGGCCATTCCGCCCTCGGCATCCCAAAAGATGGGCTCTTGGTCCGTGAAAGCCAACTGTTTGGCTTCCAGCATCGTCGCAAACTCAAATGTCGACATGGTGTCCAATTTCACCTGGGGGAAATGCGCCCACG
>JANMIM010000947.1:0-1263 GCA_031375795.1 Bacteroidota bacterium | reverse complement strand
GCATTGAGCGTGCGCATCACCTCCTCATACCGCTTCTGGTCGAGTTGCACCTGTGCTGTGATGAGGGCGACCTCGCCCATTTCCTTTTTCTTGAGCCTCAGGTGCTTGATTTCCTCCTCCAGGATCTTGGTGGCCTGGGTCGCGTTGTCGTCCATGTAGTGGGTTTTCACCAGCCACATGTACACTTGGGGAATGAGCTTGGAGTCTGGATAGGTCTTGAGGACCCATTCAAAATTGTTGATCGCCAAGATGTAGTTGCGCTTGTAAAACCAAGCCTTGCCGATGATGAAGCGGAAGTTGTCGATCCACTTGTTGTCCTTTTGGTTGTGCTTCTGCAGGGCGATCTCGCAGGTCTCGATCGCATTGTCAAAGGTCGCACTGTTGGCCTTGGCGTCTTCCTCAGAGCCGGCATACCACACGGGGATGAAACCCTCCGGCGGCACACGGTAGGCTGCATTGATCTTTTGCACGCCCTCCTTCATCTTCAATTGGGCCATGTAATGGTAATTGAAGTAGGAGGTGGTGTTGTGAAATGTCCTGGAAACGACGTTGTTCCGGCGTGTTCCGCAGGAACTTATCCACAAAACTGCGACGAGAATTGTGAAAAAATATGTAGCTTTGTGCTTCAATGTCGACAATTGTTCGGGAAATTACGGATATTCTCCTGAACCCATTAAGTGTAAAAATCCGGTACCCGGATCACAAATATAAGAAAAAGCTCAGTGAGTCTGAAAGAGAAGGCAGCGAGTATTTGGATGAATTTGGTGAAACAGTACCGAATGGTGCTGTATGACCAAGAATCGCTGTCACAGACCCGCCACTTGATTTTCAAGCCCTTGTCGATGCTGTTGGTCGCAGGTGCGGTGTTCATGGGGGTTGCCTTGCTCACGGGTGTGCTCATTTTCAGCGTCCCGGGCATCCACCGCAACATCCCGGGTTTCCAGTCCCACCTGTCTGAGGATTACAAATCCCTGCAACGCAAAAACAATGATTTGGAGCGCGAGGTTGCTGAGATGGACTCCATGCTCCAGGTATTCAGGCAGGTGTTGGGTGCCGGCTCCAAGCCCGACGCCCATCCCAAGGTTTGGGAAAGCGCCATCCCCGAGCCGGTCAATTCCCCCATCGCAGAGGGGGGTGCCGTGGCCGATGGACAGCAGGCAGACGAGCCCCCCGTGGGCGCAGCCCCCGCCAATGCCCACGTGAGCGAACCCGCAGGCAATGCCGCCGTGAAAGCACCCAATCCCCGCAAGGGCCCCAATATCC
>JANMIM010000941.1:0-4949 GCA_031375795.1 Bacteroidota bacterium | reverse complement strand
GTTGTCATATGTCCGAAAGTTTTCTTCTCACGAAATCAATTCGATCATTTGTTTTTGTTGCAGTGTTGGTTGAGCTGCCTGTAACATATTTATTAAATTCTTCAGTATCAAGCCATTCGCTCACGTTTGGAGCCGTTTTCGCTCCTGATCGTAATGCTAGTCCCACACCGATCGCGATAGCCTCAAATCTAACTCTTGGTGTGGAAGTATGAGAAGCTCCCTTTTTGAAGCCAAAAGGAAAATGCGCCTCTACATAGGACAACATATTATCAAAATCCTTAAGAAAGTCATTCTTCACAAAAGAATCATTCATTTCCTTCGTAAACGTATCAAGAAATTTGTTGATTGAACCCGTATACTCTTTCAGTCTATTTAGGAATGCAAAATATCTTAGGATCAGCTCTTGTGGTTCACCTCGTTGAATCGTCTTCTCTGTAAATGCGGTGAGTCTTTTAAAGGTCTCATTTTCCGAGCATTCGTATACGAAATCGGTAAATGGGCCGGGAAAACTGCCTTTCCGAGCCTCCATATCCTTAAGAAGCATGCTTCCGGAATTAATTCTCTCGAAAAGCATAAACCTAGCATCCTCATCACTCTTTTCCGAAAGAGTAATCATTCTCAAGCTTGTATTCTTGATTTTTTTTTGTCTGCTAATTGGGAAGTCAGAGAACCGGAGTCCGTTGCACTTATCCAACATTTCTAAATTGTTAAGCACAAGCTCATCCAGAATGAAACTCTCCAAAGTACGAATGCGTTGAGAACCATCAATTATCTCTAACCTTCCATCAACATTTTCTGCTGTAAATAAGTATGGGATTGGCAATCCCAGAAGGACGGATTCAATGAACTTGGAACGACGATCCTGATCCCAAACAAATGCACGTTGGTATGCAGGTAGGAAAATTTCATTTTCATCGGTATCTTGGCCATCATGGTATTTTTGGATCAATAATTCAATCGTAAATTCCTTGATGTCATAGTCAACGGCTTTTCGCATACTTATGACTTGTTCCTCAACCTCGGCTTCGGGAATTCTTGCTCCTGGATTCATATTCTATTTATTCGACTATTTTCGACAAACTATTAGGGTTAAAATTAGGAGAATTATGGTAAAAACCAAATGGTTAAAACAAAGCTCGGGAATTTTTCTTTCTCATTCATGCAGGTCAGTTTTAGTGAAATTGGCTTGACATCTCAGGCAAGACGGCCTTGAGATAGCTCTTTCACATGAATACCCGCGCCACGCCCTCCGCACACCTCTCCCCATCCATCGCCGCGCTCATAATCCCCCCCGCATAACCCGCGCCCTCCCCGCACGGGAACAGCCCCCGCACTTGCGGGTGCATGAGCGTGTCGTCTGCGCGCGGAATGCGCACCGGCGCGCTTGTGCGAGACTCGGTCGCGACCACGACGGCGTCGTTGCTGAGGTAACCTTTCATCTTGCGGCCAAATTCGCGGAAGCCTTCCTTGAGACGCGTCGTGATTTCCTTGGGCAGCACTTCGTCCAGCCTTTGCGCATTCAGGCCGGGCAGGTAACTGCAATCGGGCAGGGTGGAGGAGGAGCGGCCATTCACGAAGTCGGCCAAGCGTTGCGCAGGGGCGACCTGTTTGCCGCCGCCCGCAATATAGCAGGCCTTCTCGACCTCGGCCTGATACTCCATGGCCGCCAATGGATTGGCCCAACCAAATCGCTTCCAGTCCTCGGGCGTGACCTCGACGACCATGCCCGAATTGGCGAAGGCCGAGTCGCGCTTGCTCGGCGACCAACCGTTCACGACGAGCTCGTCGTCGGCGGTCGATGCCGGGCAGATGATGCCGCCCGGGCACATGCAAAAGCTGTACACGCCGCGTTTGAAGGCCTGCGTCGCAACGGCATACGCCGCTGCGGGCAATCCATCGGGCCGCAATTCGCAGTGGTATTGCAGGCTGTCGATGAGCGCCTGCGGGTGCTCGACCCGCAAGCCCAGCGCAAATGGCTTGGATTCGATGGCGAGCTTCTTCTCCACAAATAGCCTGAAAATATCACGCGCCGAGTGGCCCGTCGCGAGGATCAGCGCCTTGGCTTCCACGCGTTCGTCGCCATTCACGATGACGCCTTGCACCTGCCCGTCGGCGACCATAATATCGTCCACGCGTTTGCTGAAATGCACTTCGCCACCATGCGCCTCGATCGTCTCGCGCATCGCCGTGATGATCTGCGGCAATTTGTTGGTGCCGATGTGCGGGTGGGCGTCGATCATAATATCCTTGGTCGCGCCGTGCCGAATCAGAATTTCCAAAATCCGTCGGGTGTCGCCGCGTTTTTTGGAGCGGGTGTACAATTTTCCATCTGAAAATGTACCTGCGCCGCCTTCGCCAAAACAATAATTACTCTCCGGATTCACGATGCCATCCTTGTTGAGGGTCGCGAGGTCGCGGCGGCGTGCGCGCACGTCCTTGCCGCGCTCGAGCACGATGGGCTTCAATCCCAATTCGATCAAGCGCAGGGCCGCAAACATGCCGGCCGGGCCGCAGCCAACCACGATCACAGGTTGTGCATTCGTCACATTTTGCAGCGGGAAATCCCAGATTTCCGCAGGCTCCTCCGGTTCATTCACCCAAGCTTGAAATTGCAATTGGTATTGCGGCGGGCGCTTGCGTGCGTCGATGGAGCGACGCACGAGGCGTATGCCCTTGATGGCCTTAGCGGGGACGCCGAGCTTGATGGCGATCATGCGCAGGTGCAAAGGGTGGTCGTCTAGCTCGTGTGGGAGGACCGAGATGTCTACGATTTGGGGCATAAGGCGCAATTTAGGAAAAATTATATACTTATCTGCAACTTTGCCAGTTAATCGTGTTGCCTAAGGGTCCTTCCAGGATGACCACAAAGTGGTGATTTTTAGCGTCTTCGACGCTTCCACACGGCCATTGGCCGTCATCCTGGAAGGACCTGTAGGCTACACGCATAGAAATCTGGTTATCAAATTCAATGAATACAGAAAACGTGGTCATTTTTTCTGTTATTGGCAATCATCCCAATAAGCATAAGAAATTAAGCGCAGGGCATGCTTTCCGTAAGTCTTGTCCCAAAAAGGTCTTGTCTTCGATTACGGTGATGCTCAATCATTGGAAAGGGGGGCCTGGCACAGCTGGTCGCTATCGGCGATCATCGAATGCTTGCATTGGCCATTTGGCTAGGGAGCCTTGTTCAAGTAGAGCTTCCAATCGTCCCAAAAGATGGAAAGCTCCTTGTTCGCGGCCGTCATATATTCGATATTCTCCTCGGAGGTATACAATTTCATGGCTTCAAAATGGGTGAATCCATCTGGGCAATTCTCGTCAGGATGTTGGGTCGTATTTTGGATATCCAACAGGACGGTTTTCGTGCCGTTTTCCGGCGTGACTGCCATGTAAAATCTGCCATTGTTCACATCGCCTTCCTTCAAGTACAACTCGATTTCCATCCATTCGCCATAGACCAGTGGAAAGGAAGTTGCGGTTTGTCCCCAGACCTCTTTCCATTCACAGGTGCGGCAATTCTGATAATCCGATTTAGCCCTGAAATTTAGTGGGCTTCCGCTCCCTTCTGATTTGTTGACATTGACGGTGACGCGGAACGTATTCTTCTCTTTGGTCCAGGCACCATTGTTCCAGAATTCAAAAAGTGTAAACCAATAAATGCGTTCCGACCATTGCTCAAAATAAACCAAATCGGGATGCAGCTTCAACTTTACGGTCTGATAGATTTCCTTCATGCAATTGTTGTCATGGACGGCCAACTGCACACGCCCTTTGCGCTTCGTGCCCTCCCTGATATGTGGTTCAAAGATTTGGTATTTCAAGACATTGTTTCCCGCGCTATCGGGGTCCTCCACGATCGTGGCCTTGCGCTCGCTGTCGTCGCCGTCTTCATAACCGATCTCAACGAAACCGATCTTTGAATGAGATTGAAAAACGCTCCAATCATTCGCGTTGAGCAAATCTGGATCCGCTCCAGCGAAGTAAACGTTTTCAAAATCCCCATTGGTCAGCGTTGTGTTCTTGAATCCTGTCTGAAATAGCAATTCTTCGGTCTGCGTACCGCAGTCGAGTTCGCAATTCACGCTGTCCTTTCGGCACGAAACCAAGGCTACAATGCAAAATAGCCAGATAGGGAATAGTATCCTTGAGGCGTTTCTCATTTGACCGGAGATTAGATTTTGATTCACTGCCAAACGACTTAAAGATAGCAATTTTTCATGCCAAGAGGCGCTAAATATTTGCCATCAAGTAGACAAGAAAAGGCCGTCCCTTACGAGACGGCCTTTCATCTTATTAAGCGCGACGAAGATCAGATGCCAAAAGCTGCCTTCACTTTGTCCACGTAGTCCAATTTCTCCCAGCCGAAGAACTGCACCATTTTCTTTTGGAATGTGCGGGTCTCGGTGCGGATGCCGTTTTTCTCATCGATGACGACGTAGGCGACTTCGACTTCCTTCAACTCTGGCGTGCGACCCATGTGGCCGTAGCTTGCGGTCTCGGAGTAGATCGGATTCAAGAGGTCGAAACGCTGCACGATGGCCTTGGGGCGCATGTCGAAGATGGCCTCGACTTTTTTGCCGATTTCGATGTCGCTCATTTTCACCTTGGCTGTGCCGTAGGTGTTCACGTTGATCGAGACAGGGCGGGCGATGCCGATGGCGTAGGCCACTTGCACCAAGACTTCGTCGGCGATGCCCGCTGCGACGAGGTTTTTGGCGATGTGACGGGTCGCGTAGGCAGCCGAGCGGTCCACTTTGGATGGATCTTTGCCCGAGAATGCACCACCACCGTGCGCGCCCTTGCCACCGTAGGTGTCCACGATGATCTTGCGGCCGGTGAGGCCTGCGTCGCCGTGAGGACCGCCGATCACAAACTTGCCGGTCGGGTTGATGTGGTAGATCGTATTGGCGTCGAGCAGCTCGGCGGGAATGACACGGGTCACGAGGATG
>JANMIM010000847.1:0-1848 GCA_031375795.1 Bacteroidota bacterium | reverse complement strand
CCTACCTGAGTGCCCAGTTGCTGGTAGCCCCCCATTTTACGGGCAAGGCCGGGGCCCTCAACCGATTTCAGCTTGCCTTCAAGGTGCGCAACGTGCTCGACATCGTTTATGGCTACCCGGGCGGCTTTGAGCATCAGCAGGACGAAATCCAACAAAAT
Organism: Bacteroidota bacterium; assembly: GCA_031375795.1. Taxonomy (GTDB): domain Bacteria; phylum Bacteroidota; class Bacteroidia; order J057; family JADKCL01; genus JADKCL01. Next base: position 1,690 of record JANMIM010000847.1, on the reverse strand, counting down.
GGACGCAATTACAACCTCAAACTTCAGGTCAATTTGTAGATGTATGATCAACAACAAAAGGTCTGCTTGGATACTCAGGGCTTCGATGGGGCCGGCAATGAAGAATCAGTTAATGAAAAAATATAAATCAATGCTTATCAGCTATATAAAATCAACAGCTACCCCCCATCGCCTCCCACTGGAGCCGATGTGGCCAGGATTCGCTCTCAAGATGAGGCCACAGAAATGTACGGGGGGGTTATCTTTTGAGCCTGAATCCTTACATGAATACGATCGTTGCCAAGGGCTACATTTTGGCTGGTGGCACCAGCTTTGTGTAAATCGCAACGTTCGATCAGGCCCGATGTTTACAACACGATGCCTGCTCGCTGGGTGAAACGACGATTTGGACTTACTTTAGCTGGGATATTCTGTAAAATGCACCATTTTAGCTCCAGATTACTGTCTTGTAGGATCATTTTGATCCTATGGCTGTTGTCATGGGGTGTAGGCAAGGCTTGGACGCAGGTTTTGGAGGTGCCGATCGACGTGCAGGTGCCGCTTTTTTTGAAGGCGACGAGCTATGACCGCACATTTCCCTCCAAACTCCAAAAAAATGGCGTGCTGCAAATCGGCGTCTGCTACCAAGACGACTACCGCGTCTCGGTCAATGAGCTCGAGGCCTTGAAGGAAGCATTTTCCAAGCCGGTCGCAGGATTCAAGATCCAACTCGTGCCGATGCCCATCGCCGACAAGGAGTCGCTGGAGGGCCGCAAGGAATGGGGCACACTCACGGCGGTGTACATCACCTCGATGCGGGGCCTGAACCTCAACTCCCTCTTGGAACAAACCCGCAAGGAGAAGGTGATGAGCGTGTCGACCGATCCCAAGCTGTCTAGCAAGGGGGTTTCGATGTCTTTCTCCCTCGTGGGCTCCAGGCCCAAGTTTGTGATCCATCGGCAAAATTCGATCGATGAGGGTTGCGAATTCAGTTCCCAATTGCTCAAATTGGCGACCGTCTACTAGGCCAATTCCATTGGGTGGCTGCGGCTGCCGATGCGGCTCATGCTGCCTTCGACTTCACTCCAAATCAACTGACTACGAATTCGCTCAGAAATTCTACCTTGCCGTAGCCAACAGCGAAATCGCCATCTCTCGCCACCATGGCCATGTGCCAAAAGCACGATCTGTATCGAGATTGGGCGAATAATGTCCTACGAATGAATGCAAGCCCTTTTTTTTCCAATGAATCTTGCGATTGATTCAAATGACAGCGTAATTGCTCCGGAATACAGAACTTAGATGGGTCGCAGACGATTGGTGTATCGCTTGGTGTGGTGTATGTGCCTATGCTTGGGTACGATGCCATTGCGTTCTTATACGCAACCCGACTCCACGGGATCTGACCTGCTCTCCCTAGATTCCTTGCTCAATGTGCGCATCAGCTCAGTGAGCAAATATGAGCAAACGACCAGCGAAGCACCGGCCTCGGTCACAATCATCTCCAAGGAAGACATCCTGAGTTTTGGCTACAACAGCCTGGGTGAGTTGCTCAACTCCGTGCGTGACCTCTACCTGAGCGACGACCGCAACAATGGCTATGTTGGGATCAGGGGATTTAGCCGGCCCACAGATTTCAACAACCGCGTGGGCATCATGGTCAATGGTGTGCTGCTGAATGAAAACATCTGGGGACAGGGGCCCATCGAGA
>JANMIM010000917.1:0-2269 GCA_031375795.1 Bacteroidota bacterium | reverse complement strand
TTTACATCTGCTGGCTGATTCCGCTAACGCAAAGATTTCCTACTTCAGTCTGCGCGATGGGCACCACAAGTCCTCGCCCGAGCGTGTGGGCAAGCGAGACCGCGCCGCGCTGCAAGATTGTGCGCAACTGGGGATGGTGCTGCGGGAGATCGCGGGGCTGCGAGCGGGGTATGGGGTTGCGGTGGGGTGATCTGAGGTCCAACAAGAATGTTTTTCGGCAACCTCTTTCGGAAATGTAAGCCGATCTGATTCAAGTGATGGTTTTTTGGGGCGAGCCGCCGATGGCCTTTGCCGCATCGGCGGGTCGGGCTATTCAGGGCTCCGCTTTCGCTGCGGTCCCGATGTCGATGCCGCATCGGGACCAGGCCCTTGCTATCCCGCTCGCACAAAGGTTCTGGGGTGGAAGAATATGGTAATTGGCCCATTCTAACGACCTTTTTTGTACCTTTGAATGTAATTGGAAACTTGATGCTAAAGGCGCTTAGAAACGTTTGCGAAAGGTTGGAGTCTGGAAATCTTGAATACATGGTTTCCGGAAGTCTGGCTGTAAACGCCTATACAACCCCGAGGATGACAAGAGACATAGACTTGGTCATCTCGTTGCAGGAAGAAGACGTTGATCAATTCGTGAAACTATTTGCTGATGGTTTTTACTGCGATTCCGATGAAATTAAGAAGGAAGTCGCCAGGCGTGGAATGTTCAACTTGATCGACGGCCAATCAGGGGTAACCATAGATTTCATCGTCAAAAAGGGATCCGAATACAGAAATATAGAATTCCAGCGGCGGCAACGATCGGGAGTCTATGGCTTCGATATTTGGGTTGTTACAGCAGAAGATCTCATTATCTCCAAGCTAGACTGGATTCAAGTCTATCAAAGTGATCGACAAATTACCGACATTCAAAATTTGCTGGAAGACCCGTCAGTTGATCGTGAATACATCAATTTTTGGGTCGAGAAGCTCAGATTAAGAACGTTTGACATTTCACTATGATACATACCAACACGCCCGATCACATCCGCAAAATCCAAAATCAAATCTTGCGGGAACGTAGTCCTGAGGAGCGCGGGCAAATGGCGATCGAAATGTTTGAGATGGGGCGGTTGGCGGTCAAAAATCGCCTTCGCCGGCAAAATCCCAAAATGTCAGAAGCCCAATTGAAGGGAGAAATATTTAAATGCTTCTATCGGGACAAGTTTGATGCCGAAAAAATGGAGAAAATCGTAGCTCACCTTGTCGATTGGCACGAACGCAATCCTGGGATCGAGTGGTAAATTGGCGATGAAGCTGTGCCAATAGGATTTGTTACGCAGGCAACTGCAGCCGCCTTTGGGAATTTTCTGTGTGAGTTTCGCTGCGCGGGTCGGGCTATTCAGGGCTTCGCTTTCGCTGCGGCCCCGATGTCGATGCCGCATCGTCCCGCTCGCGTTTTCTGTTTGGCGATATTGCTTTGGCAAGCCAGAGGCTTGCGGTCGATCAGCGTGCGGCCGGAGGCCGCCGCTTCATTTGGCTGCCGCTTCATTTTTCCCATTTTTTGCCGAAATTCGCCCACACACAGCATGAGCGGATTCCAATACACCCTTGCACAGATCGCCGAGATGATCGGCCCCGATGCCGTCGTCATCGGAGAGGCCACCGACCACCTCCTCGCCGGGGTCGAATTTGACACGCGGCAGATCCACGATGCCGCAACCACGCTCTTCATGGCCATCAAGGGCGAGAACCGCGATGGGCATCGCTTCTTGCAGCAAGCTTTCGACAAGGGCGTGCGGCACTTTTTGCTGAACGATGTCACCAAGCTGCCCGCTGGCGCAAGCGGCATCCTTGTCAGCGATACGGTTTCTGCACTTCAGGCATTTGCCAAAAGCCACCGCGACCGCTTCCCGAACTGTAGGGTGGTCGCCATCACGGGCAGCAATGGCAAGACCACGGTCAAGGAATGGCTCGTGACCTTGCTCGACCATCATTTCTCGGTCCACAAATCGCCCGGCAGCTACAATTCGCAGATCGGCGTGCCGCTCTCGCTGCTGGGCATAGACGCCTCTCATGAGATCGCGATCATCGAGGCCGGCATTTCCAAAAAGGGCGAAATGGCCAAACTCGAGCGCATCATCCGCCCCGAGATCGGCATCCTTACGCACTTTGGCGACGCCCACGCCGAGGGCTTCGCCAGTCCCGCCGAGAAGCTGCAGGGGAAACTCCAACTGTTCCAGCACACAAAATTGCTGATCGCCGACGTCGAGGACGAGACCGTGCTCGATGCGCT
>JANMIM010000796.1:0-1123 GCA_031375795.1 Bacteroidota bacterium | reverse complement strand
TCCGCTTCGTCCACTCGCTCAACTACATCGATTACCGATTCACCCCGGGCCTGCATTATTACCATCCTGCCCATGAATACGCGTACATCGACAGTCTCATGCAATCGACCTATGGCTACAGCCTCGCTGGTCGGCAAGAGGATATTCCCCGCATCTGGCGCAGTCTGGTTTTTGGAAATGTCTACATGCCGGTTGTATGGTGGCTATGGTGGGTGGTCCTGCTCATCGGCCTGGTCCTGTGGATGCAGCGACGTGACCGCTGGGAATTGATGGTCTTGGGATTGATCACCGCCATCCCCATCGTCTTTCATTTGATCTACATTTCCTATCGGCCACGGTTCTTGGCACCCTATATCGTGCTGATGCTGATGCTTTTGTTGTGGGAGGCCCGCACATTGATTCACCCAAACGTGACTGCGGCGCCAACCCCATGAAAAGCAAGAAGCTGCCCCGTTTGAGGCAGCTTCTGCTTGCTTGATCCCTAATTCTATACAAATTTCTTTTCGCTATTGGAGCACGAGCTTGCGCACCATGCGGTGGTTTTCATTCACGCATTCCACCAAATAGACGCCGCTGGCAAGGTCGCTCAGATTCAGCTCCGTTTGGCGGCTCGCTGCTGGATCCACCTTGGTGCTGTACAACAGGCGACCGCTCAGGTCACGTACCTCGACATTGGTCTCTCCCTGCCAATCGTCGGCAAGCAACACCCCGACCTTGTCGGTTGCAGGGTTGGGGTAGAGGGTAAACGAGCCTTGGCCCTGCACACCGTCTGCCACGCCCACCAAGCCATATTGCGTCATGGTAGTGTTGGTGATGATGGGAGCATTGAAGTCAAAGTAGATGGCTGCCGTATTGGGTATCTGGGTGCCGAGAGCCAGGCTGTCGTGCAACTTGATGCGGTAGGCGATGTACCCATGGCTGCCCGGCTCGTCGATGAAGCTGTCGGGGAGCATGATGTTGGCAAAGGTGAAGACCATCACGTTGGGCATGTCGGTGTTGAGGGTGTAGGGATGGCTGGCACCCATGACCTGCAATGTGGAAATGTCCAAGTTGGGATCGATGGCATCCCTGATCTGCACTGTAAAGGCGGTGTCGTTGCCGGTATTTTGAAACCTGATCGTGT
>JANMIM010000715.1:0-6075 GCA_031375795.1 Bacteroidota bacterium | reverse complement strand
GATCAGGTTCCAATTGCTGGAGATGCGGATGTCGTCGTCCATCACGATGCCGATGGTGGCGATGACGCCCGAGCCAGCGCGGTTTTGATGGTCGATGTTGCAGGCCGAGACATAGATCTTGCCGAGGAACGTGTCGATGCGCACAAATTGCAGGCCGCCGCTGTCCACTGCAAAGCTGTTGGCGGAAAACGAAAAGCTCATGGCATCGACGATGAGTGGATCATAATCGATCGTGAAGGCATAGCCATAGATGCTATCCACCGGGAGGTTCCCGGATCCCAAATTCACGGTGACCAAGAGCTGGGTGGTGTCCAGCACGATGAGGCTGTCGGGGCCGAGGCTCAGGGTCAAGTGGGGGGCATTGGGGCCGCCGACCGATATCGGGTCTGGAAGAATATTGCCTGAGTGGGTCAATCCAAAGTTTTGTTGGATCGCTGCGAGGTCAAACCGGTCCACCACCCCATTGCCATCACAATCCGAGTAGGCAGGATCCACGATCGCAGGACCGCCCCAGGGCTGCGAATTCTGGCCGACCCAGTTGATATTCGGAAGGAAGTTGCGGGCTGTGTCGGTGTCGCCATAGTTGAGCCCGATGTACAGGAGGTCCACGTGGTTGCAGAGGTGGCTGTTGTTGGCATCGCCGGGAAACACTGTGAGCTGCCCTTGCAGGCTCATGCAGGTGACCAAAGCAAGGCAAAACAATATCGGTATCTTTCTCATAACAGGCATTTCTATACTTGGCCTATGTTTTCAATGTCAAACTTAGGGCGGAGTTTCTCAGCGGCGAAATACATTTTTTTGGTTTTTTTGGAATCATCGACATTCGATTTCTAGCGTTGATTATGATCATTGTTTGTCGTAAGTATAAGATAATAAAACATTTAAGAATTATTATTTCATGTAAACACTTAATGATGCAGGTAAATAAATTATATTTGACCTACCAAGACACGCAGATGCAAAGCAAAATTTACAACCTTTGGAGATGCAAAACAGCAAATTGGTAGACTTGCTTCGCATTTTTGATCCTGCCGACCTGCGGAGATTGGACGAATTCTTGGCTTCGCCCTATTTCAACAAGAACCAAAACCTGCTTGCCCTCTTCCGGACACTGCGTGCATTGGCGCCGGAATTCCCGCCCGAGCGCTGCAACAAGTTTGATGTCTGGGCCGCTGCACACGGTGGCCGGCCTGGCAGCGACGCCGAGATCGCCAGCGAGATGAACGCGCTTTTGAGGCAAATAGAGGCCTTTTTGGGCTATGAGCAATACCAGCAAGACGAGCGGCTGATCGATTTCCACAAGTTGGAGGCTTTTGAGAAGCGTCACCTCGACAAGCATTTCAGGTTGCAACTCAAGCGCATCCATAGCGACTTGTCGGCCGAGACGGCCCACAACGAGCGACATTTTCTGCACCGCTACCAGGTCACGGGCAGCGAGGTGCGAGAGATGCACCACAAGCAGGTGCGCACGTATGACACCAACTTGCAGCAGATGGTCGACTACCTCGACGACTTCTACCTCATCGCCCGCCTGCGGCTCACCTGCGAACTCATCAACCGCCAATCCATCCTCTCAGGCTCCTATGACACCCGATTGGCGGGCGAGCTCATGGCCTACCTGCGCAACTACGACCACCAAAAGGTGCCCACGATGGCCGCCTATTACCTCGTCTTGCGACTGCTCACGGGCGAGGCTGCCCCCGACGACTACCCACGACTCGCCAGCCTGCTCATCCAAAACACCTCCGCTTTTGACGCCGAGGACAGCCGCGAACTCTTTTCCTACGCCCAGAATTATTGCATCCGGCAGGTCAAGGCAGGCGAGCCCGGCTACCTCAAGGAGCTGCTGATCCTCTACCGCGCTGCCTTGGAGACCGGCAGCTTGCTCGAAGACGGCCTGCTCTCGGCCTGGAAATACAAGAACATCGCCAGCGTGGGCCTGCAATTGAGGGAATTTGAGTGGGTCGAGACCTTCATCCATGCCTACAAGTCCAAATTGCCCGAGGATTTTAAGGAGAATGCATTTGACTACAACCTCGCCGACCTGCACTACCACCGTGGTGAATATGAGCAGGCCCTGAAAAAACTGCTCAAGGTCGAGTTTACAGACGTGTTTTATGCCCTCGGAACACGCAAAATGATGCTCATGATCTATTTTGAGCAAGGTTCGACCGAGTCCATGCTCAGTTTGATCTCTTCTTTCAGGTTGTTTTTGCGGCGCAACCAGCTCATATCAGAGAGCAACCAAAAGGCCTATTCCAATTTTGTGAACCTCGTGCATGCCATCTACCGTGCGAGCGAGGTAGGCACCGACGCCGACAAGCTCAGGCAGCAGATTGAGTCGACACAGCCACTGGTCGAGGAGGCTTGGCTGCTTTCAAAGGCAGTCACCGGCTACCGGGGATAGTGGACTGCCTGTGGAAAAGCACTGTTGGTCGTGGCCGATTGTCTGGTTTCCTTTGTATCGCCGTGCTGCATAGCGTTTTTGCTTGTGGGATTGGTGTTTACAGCATGCTTTGGAAGCCGTTCGCGCAGGGAAATCAGCAGCTCGCGCACGGGAAATTGGCCGATGGGAAACTTTAGGCGATTTTTACGAGGATTTCCATGATATGCAAGGCTGGTTTAGGGTTGCCAGCGATACTCAGCCCGGAACGATTGGATAGTGTCTTTTGAAGTTTGGACAGTAGGTTATGAATAAGAAAATCCTGTGTATTCTCAGCTCACTTCTTGTTGCCTTTTTCTCCGCCTACACACAACCCACGATATCCTGCCCTGGCGTGAACGCTGGGAATGATACCACGATCTCCAGCTCCATCAATGGATGCGTCACCCTCACGGCAGTGCCGGTGTCTGGTTATCAGCCTACTACCTACTCAGTGGGTCAGATTCCATACAATCCCTATCCCTTCTCGGTGGGAGCACCGATCATCATCAACCAAGATGACGTCTTTGGCCCGGTGACCAACCTCCCCTTTGATTTTTGCTACTACGGCAACAATTACACACAATGCCAGCCGAGCTCGAATGGATATTTGTCGTTTAACATCGTTGCCCCTCTTTCATATAGCCCATGGGCGATCGGGGCCCCGATTCCCGATCCTGCAGCCCCTTTGAACTGCATTATGGGGCCTTGGCATGATATCAATCCAGCATTTGGAGGCGCCGTCTATGCTCAGATGTATGGTACCGCTCCTTGTCGTGTGTTTGTGGTGTCTTGGAACCAAAATGCAATGTTTTCATGCACAGGCATCACGACGACCCAGCAAATCGCGATTTACGAAACCACCAACATCATCGAAGTCTACATCCAAGACAAGCCGATCTGCGCTACGTGGAATGCCGGTGCATCGATCCTGGGCGTGCACAATGCCAATGGTACACAGGCTGTTGTGCCAGCTGGACGCAATTTCCCTGCGCAGTGGGCCGCACAAAACGAAGGTTGGCGGTTTACCCCGGCCGGAGCCTCCAACCACACAGTTTCTTGGTATGAAGTCGGTAACCCTGTCCCGATCTCCACGACCGATACGATGACGATTTGCCCGATCCTTTGCAACAACAATTTTGTCTCGGCAGCCACCTACACGAACTGCAACGGCGCATCGGTGACCGTTTACGACACGGTGTTCGTGGCGGGTCCGGTGCCGAATGCATTCACCAACCCCGTCATCACCAACCCCTTGTGCAATGGCGGGACCAATGGTTCCATCACTGTAAATCCGAGCGGCCTCACCTTGCCCCTGTCCTATAACTGGCCTGTGCTTGGCAGTTCCACGCCGACGGTAAACAACTTGTCTGCAGGTACATACAACATCATCATTGAAGACAGTAGCGGTTGCGTATTGGTGGATTCATTTGTGGTCAACCAACCCACCCCAGTCGTCCCCAACGCCACGTCCATCAACGCCCTCTGCTTCGGCGCAGCAACCGGTTCGGCCACCGCTGTCCCCACCGGCGGCACCCCCGGCTACACCTACAACTGGTCGGGCGGCGGCGGCACCAACGCCACCGCCAGCAACCTCGCAGCTGGCCAGTACATCGTGAGCGTCACAGACGCCAATGGCTGCCTACGGCGCGACACCGTGCAGGTGCTGCAACCGACGCAAGTGGTCGCCAGCACCGTCATGGTTCCCGCGCTTTGCAACGGCACCGCCACGGGGCAGGCCACAGCCTCTGCTGTCGGCGGCACCCCCGGCTATACTTACAGCTGGTCCAGCGGCCAGAATACCGCCGTCGCGACCAATCTCGCGGCTGGCCCACACACCGTCACGGTCACCGACGTGAACGGATGCACCTCGACCTCTACGATCACCGTGACGCAGCCATCCATCCTGAGTGCCCTCAGCAACCATGTGGATGTGACTTGCAACGGCGGCTCCAACGGCTCCGCCTCGGTCATCTCCTCGGGCGGCACGCCCGGCTACACCTACGCATGGTCGCCCAGCGGCGGCTCGGGTGCCACCGCATCCAACCTGACCGCCGGCAACTACACCTGCACGATCACCGACGCCAATGGTTGCACGATCACGCGCAACTTCACGATCCTGGAACCATCACCCGCGACCTTGGTGGTGTACAACACACCTGAGATTTGCGCAGGCTTTTGCAATGGCACGGCAAACGCTGTGTCGGGAGGCGGCACGCCACCCTTTACCTATGCCTGGAGCACCGGCGCGACCACGCCCAGCATCAGCAACCTCTGCGCAGGCATCTATTCGGTCACGATCATCGACGACAATGGCTGTGTCGCCACCGGCAGCACCACGGTCGCCGCCAATCCGAGCCCATCGGCAAGTGCTGGCGCAGACGTAGGCTTTTGCGAGGGTGCCGGTGGTGCCACGCTGTCGGGTAGCTCCTCTGGCGGCAGCGGCGCACCTTATTATTATACATGGACCTGCAACAACCCGCCTTGCGGCTTGAGCTGCATCAATTGCCCCAACCCGATCGCCAATCCCACCGACACCACCACATATTACCTCACGGTGACCGACGCCAGCGGCTGCGCCTCGGTGATGGACTCAGTCGTGGTCAACGTGATTCCCAAGCCAGTCGTGAATGCTGGCCCAGACATCGACATCTGCGGCGGTGCTGCACCCTGTGAAGTGCTCAATCCCACGATCCTCAACGGATTTGGCCCCTACACCTACCAGTGGTTGCCGAGCACGGGCCTCAACAATGCGACGATCTTGAACCCCTGCGCCAGGCCCGACACCACGACGATCTATGCCTTGGTGGTCACCGACATGAGCACGGGCTGCACGAGCGATTACACCACCACCGACACACTGTCGACGATCGAGGTGGCCGTAAACCCGATTCCGATCGCCGATGCCGGGCCCAACCGCATCATCTGCCGTGGGGACACCGCCCAATTGCAATCGACCGGCACCGGCGCAGGCCCCCTCTACGACTTCCAGTGGAGTCCGATTTCCGGCCTCAGCAGCTATACCGACATCAACCCATTTGCATTCCCCGTCCTCACCACCAACTACACGCTCGTGGTCTGGAGCAATGGCTGCCCGAGCTATGCGGATACCGCCGTCGTGTATGTCACGGAGATTCCCACCGTCGACGCCGGCCAGGACCGCGATATCTGTGCGGGTGACTCGGCATTCCTCGATGGAAATGCCAGCGTCTCCAATCAGGTCATCGCCGACAGCATCGACATTTATGTATGGTCACCATCGGCGGGCTTGAGCGCCACCGACATGCCCGATGTGATGGCCTCGCCGGCACAATCCGGCTACTATTACCTCACGGCGACCTCGGCCTACGGCTGCACCAACTTGGACTCGGTCTTGGTGACCCTGAACCCGTCGCCGATATTGGATGCCGGGCCCAACATCACGGTCTGCGAAGGCGCTGGCCCATGGACCCTGAATGGCGAAATCCAATGGTACAACGGCGTGCAGCCGCAAGACCACCAAAACATCATCATCCAGTGGCAAAACACACAGTACATTGTGGGTGCCAACGATGACGAGGTTGTGCAGGTAAATCCTGACCACACGATGTATTTCTACTTCACGGTCACCTACAATACCTGCACGACCACCGATTCCATGCTGGTGACAGTGG
>JANMIM010000694.1:0-1309 GCA_031375795.1 Bacteroidota bacterium | reverse complement strand
GTCCTGGACGCCGGCAGGCTTGGCGTCGCTGTGGTAGGCACGTGCGACGTGGTTGGGCACGAAGTCGATGAGCGCCCTGAGCCCGTGGGCGTGGGTGCGCTCGATCAGGGACTCAAACTCTGCGACGCGCTGGGTCGGGTCATCGGCGAGGGTGGGAGCGACGTCGTAATAGTCCTTGATGGCGTATGGCGAGCCCAGGCGGCCCTTGACGACATCGGCATCGTCGGCTTCCAAGCCGGCGGCGGGAAATGCCGTGGCGGTCGCATGCTCGAGCACGCCTGTGTACCACACATGCGTGATGCCCATGTACTGGAGCGCGTCCAGAGCGGCATCGTTGATGCCGCTGAATTTACCGATGCCATTTTCCTCCAGGGTGCCCCAGTTTTTGCGCGTGGCGTTGGTGTTGCTGAAGTGGCGCACGAGCAACTGGTAGATGATCGGTTTCTGGGGAGCGGGTGCCATGGCGGAATCAATGGGGGCTGTGGGGGCTGAAGAAGCGTCGTTTTGGCCAGGGTTGCACGCCAAGCCGAGCAGCAGTAAGAGGGCCGCAGGCAGTGCCGAGATTTTCCAAGTATTCATTGAATTGATTTAGTAAACCGAAAAGTAGAAAAAAAACTGCTCAAGCGCACTTTTGTTGCAGCGGCGACTTGATCTTTGTCGGGCAAATGCCTACCTTGTCCATGCATTCTCGTTCCTTGAAGCAATCGGTGCCGCTGCCATGAAAAATGGAGCCGCACTGCGCAACATAGCCCACACTTGCACCCGACTTTGTACGTGCCTCCTACAAGTACATTATTGGCGATCATCTCAGGGGACTAAGAGCGGACCGCACTTGATGCAAATCAGGATTGCCTAAACAGCAGCAGCGGATGGTCGAGGTAACCGGCATCGTCATTCCTTTTCTTAATAGGGGGGCCATTCAGGCTCTCGGTGCCGGTGTGGGTTTTTTCATTGCTTCCCGGAAGGAGCCCCGATTCTCCAAGCCAGCAAGGCAATCGCATGAAAAACGCTTGCAGATGAAGTGCGACCTTGATCTGGCAAGTCGTTTTCTATTCTGAAAGCGAAGATTCCCATCCAATCCAAAAATAATTCACAGCCACCGCGAACCATTTTTCGTTTCGCAAGCATTTTTCTGGTGGACGCATATCCAATTTCGCCCCAAAAATGTTGGCCGATAGCCGATCGAGGCGAATTTGGGGCGCTTTTGGGGGGCAAACGAAAATTTTTTGGGCATGAGGTCCGTCACCCGTCCGGCATCGGTCGATTCTGGACGTGCGCCGGACGATGCCCAAAAATTTTTCGCTCACCC
>JANMIM010000684.1:0-1972 GCA_031375795.1 Bacteroidota bacterium | reverse complement strand
CGCCTTCGGCTGCGCGGTTGAGCTTGAGTACAAGCGCATCCACCGCAGTTTGGCCCACCGGCTGACCGAGGATGGTGAAATTGACCAAGGCATCTGCGACATATTGCACTTCCGAGGGGAATGGAATCTTCACCTTGGGGTTGCCGAAATAGCCGTCTTGCGCATGGAGCTTGGTGGAGCTTGTGTCGGTGCCGACCACAAGCGCCTCCTTGAGTCCAGCGACGATTTCATCGTCTGTCAGGCCTTTGTCCAAGCCTTCGCAAGCAAACACGCCCATCATCAAGGGCAGCAACAACAAGATGGTTCTTAATTTCATGACGTCTTATTTGGGACTAAAGATAATAAAATCGCTTCAATTTCGAAGGCTTACTCCATGGTTTCAAAATCCGTACCAATTTTGCTCAGCTACCCGCCACTTTGGCGCTACGCAGCTTTACCTGGATCGATTTGCTCTTGCGTGGCCCCTTGCGTTTGGTCTTGAATTCCGCAGATTCCCCGGGATCCAAGCCCTCAAAGATGATTTCAGCAGCCGAGTCCATCACAGCGCCGACTTCGTCTTGCCAGTAGATCATCAGCTCATAGTCCTTGTAGCTCGTGCCAGTGGCCTTGTTTTGAATGGTGCCCTCGATGATCGACTCTCCAAAGAGGTTTTTCTTGGGATCGACGGTGATCACGGTGAAGTCGGCGGGGTGCTCACTTTCGTTTTGGAGGGCCTCGCGACGCTTTTGCAAGGCATTGTCCAAGCTGTCGCCGACATGGGTATCGACTGTTTCCGCAGGCGCTGGGGGAGCGGCATTGTCGTAGAAAAACAAGAAATAGCCGCCGACAGTGATCGTGAGGAGCGCGAGGGCGATGAAGAGTTTTTTCTTATTCATGGGATGGAAAGGAAATGCAAGGATTGATCCTGGAGCGTGGTGGCGGCGCTAGGAAAGGTCGAGGATGAGCGTGGCCAGCCCCAGCAACAGGGTGAAGCCCAGAATATCGGTGAGGGCAGTCATGAGGATGGAGGATGCCACGGCGGGATCCACGTTCATGCGGTGCAGGAAGAGGGGGATGGCCGACCCTGCAAACGCTCCGATGAGCAAGTTGCCGACCATGGCCATGAACACGACGAGCCCCAGCATGGGATTGCCGCCGAGCAGCAAAGCCGCGACGCCGGTGATCGTGCCCAGCAAGAGGCCATTGACGAGGCCGACGATGAGTTCTTTGAACACGACCTTGAAGTTGTGGCCGGCATTGACGCGGTCGGTGGAGATGCGTCGAATCGTCACCGCGAGGGCCTGGGTGGCGCTGTTGCCCGCGACACCCGCGACGATGGGCATGAAGCTGGCGATGATCACGATCTTGTCGATCGTGTCTGAGAATGAGCTGATCACCAGGCCGGCCATGAAGGCTGTGAGCAGATTCACGAGCAGCCATGGCAGCCTGCTCTTGACGGCATTGCGCCAGCCACCGCGCAATTCCTCGTCCTCAGACACACCGGCGATGCGCAAGATGTCCTCGGTATTTTCCTCCTCCAAGACGTCCATGACGTCGTCAAAGGTGATGCGGCCGAGCAGGTGGCCCTCGTCGTCGACGACGGGGATGGCCGCCAGGTTGTATTTGGAAATCATGCGAGCGACTTCCTCCTGGTCCATGTCGACATGGACCTTCACGCAATTTTCATCGATGAGCTCCCGCACCTTGACCCAAGGCTTGGCGCGAATGAGGTCGTTGATGCCCACTGTGCCGAGCAGCACATCGTTTTCATCGACGACGTAGATCATGTAGAAGTCCTCCATCTCGTCTGAGATGCGCAGCACTTCCTCCATGGCCTCGCGCTTGGAGAAGTTGTCGGGGACCTTGAGCAGCTCCGGGGTCATGATGCCCCCGGCAGTCTCCTCGTCATTGGTCATGTGCTTCTCGATCTGCTTGGTGTCCTTTTCCTGGAGGCGCGCCATGATGAGCCTCAGGTCCTTGAGCGGGATCTGGG
>JANMIM010000649.1:0-17848 GCA_031375795.1 Bacteroidota bacterium | reverse complement strand
CTCCAGTTCATCTGGGTCCTGGATAATGATGCTAAAATTGGAATTGAGGGAGTCCCCTTGGAAATTCCAATCGGGGAAGGTGTGCACACCATCGCAGCGGAACAAATTCAAGACGGTTGTTTCAAAATTTCGTCGGATATTGTCCGCGTCCTAAAAGCAAGCACAATTTTGTTGATGTACAACTTAGTGGAGGGAACGGTCAACCTTGCGCTTGATGCATACTTCAAATCACTTAATGACACAAATCGTCCTTATTCCGAATACATTCCTCAAATTCAAGAAGTTTGGATTAGATACCAGCATCGAGACTTTATTCAAGAATCAAAGAAAGGTGCTAAATATATTCGCAATACGATCGACACAATCCTTAACGAGAGGTTCCAGATTTTGCCGAAGGAAAAAAAAGAGAATTCGGGAGAAAGAAAAACTTTATACAACTATGAAGCTTACCAGGCCACCATCGGCAATACTGAATTTTCGGGGAATTTGGATGCTCGCAAAATCACAAGTTTATTCCAGAATTATGGAATTCCCCTCACGACTGAAAGTTGCGATGCTGCGTTGAGGATAAAAACCAACCGAAATTTACTGGCCCATGGTAACGAATCATTCATCGAAATAGGGAGAAATCTGACCGTGCCCGAATTGATTCTCATGAATAAACAAATCGAAGACTACATAAACGACTTATTAAATGACATCCACAATACCATAGTACACTCCAAATTTCTTGCAACCATCCAAGAATGAACTGTTCGGTTTCCCTATACTGAGCAATGTTCCAGCTCTAAGGTTGTAATGGTACATTGTTCTTAGCATGAACAAATGGAGTGATTCGCGTTCCAATCATTCTTCCTCCAAGGAGCGTGCGATCATCCGCTAGTTGCGTTGCCAAAAATCATTTGCTCCAAATATTGTGCAGCCAGATTTTTTTCACGCACGTGCCCCACACGCAGTGTCTCGATGAGTGCGAGCAACTGATAGAGCCGGGGATCGTGCTGGACCACAAGGGGGACCGAAGGGATCAAAGGCTCGATGCTAGGACCTCGGTCGGGGCCGTCCACATAAGGCCAAACAAAAGTGTCGTGCCCCACAATCTGGGAGCTCAGTGGAGCTGCCGAATGCGCGGTGGCGATGCCGTGCATGATCGGTCCCAACTGCACAGGGAATACATAACGCAGCCCATGCACCAGGAACTCCAGGAGGTTGTCGCGCATGACACGCGACTTGTCGGCGGCAACAAGACCTGCAATCGCACTCCTCTCCAGCGACTCGGTCACCTCGCTCGCGCTCACGCGCAGGCTCGATGCCAAGTCCTTCATGAGCCAGGGTTTTTCTTCCAAGGCGATGATTTTGAGCAAGATCACGATGTCTTGCGGACGCATGCCGTTGTGTTTTCTCATTTCAATTCGCAATTCGCAAATCCAAAATTAGTTCTTTTTCCCGATTTTTCAAGTCCCTTTCCATTTTTTTCTACCCCAAACCAGAAGATTCCCGCGATTTGCCGGCAAGAATCAAAGGATCGGAGCCCCAAAGGCATGATCAAGCGAGCAATTTCGTTGGATATGTAGCTGACAATGCCTAACTTAACGGCTTCATTGTCACAAATTCTCTATGCAACCCAAAGCCCGTTTTCTCCTTGCCATTCTTTGCTTGCTCATTCTCGCTCCCACTGTGCATGGCCAAGTGCATTTGGACGGCCCTATCGTCGTGATGGCGCGGTTGCGCAGCTTCAACATGACGCATACCGAGAACGACCTTGCCATTTTTGGTGCAAGCGGCCAACCCGATGACATGTCTTACAACATTTGGGGACGCGACCTCCCCGATGTGGATACCCTCAGCGCTTTTGGCGGATGGGGGGCGGGTTCCGGATGCCTTATCGAACCCTATGGGGTCGGTCAGACGCCTACGGATTTCAACAATGTCTTTTTCAGCCAGACTTACAATTCGATTCAGACACCGCATGCCATCGAGATCCGCACTGACTTTTGGGAGGATGAAACGCCGGACCAAATGCTGGGAATCGGGTGTGGGGGAACGAGATGCACATTTGATGGTTTAGTTTGTTGCGGTGGATTCCTGTTTGGCAGCTGCCTCGGTTCATGGGAAAGCGACGACTTGCGTTGCAACTCCAACGGCAATCCCGGCAATGCCCCCTACGATACACTGATGTTTCGCCTCGGCCCTCCCGGTCAATGGTACAGCCATGGAAATGTGGGCGGAAATTGCGCCAACAACATTTACCTGCCTACGCTGGAAACCTTTTGGCGCACGGCTGGCGGCGAGAGTTGCAGCACACCCATCTTTCTGGGTAACCTCAGTCCGGGATTCAGTCCCATCACCAATAGCAACTATGTCGATGGCTACACCGACGACATCCCTTATGTCGGTGGCGGACTCGATGTGGTGTACTCCTTCACGGTTTCCCAATCGATGGGACTCAACATCAGCTCTTGCGGAGCCGGTACCTGCCCTACGGACCTCGTGATCTTGAATTCGTCGTGCACGATCGTGCAGACCAATTCTGGCGCCTGCGGGAATGGTTCCAGCATCGCCATGGCATTCTGCGGACCAGGAACCTATTTCGTGGCCGTGGAAGGTCGGAACAATGCCACAACCGGCACATTCACCCTCCAAATCAGCGAAAACCCAGGCCTCACGCTCAACGCCAGCGCTGGACCCGACGTGCCCACGTGCCCCGGCATCCCCGTGGTTATCGGCCCAGGCGTACCTCCCTCGGGTGGTACACCGCCCTACAGCTATATTTGGACACCGCCCACGGGGCTATCGAGCGCAATCATGCTGAATCCCACGGCCGTAGGCTTGGCGTCCCAGCAGTATGTCCTCACCATCGCCGACGCCAATGGCTGTGTCGTCACAGACACCATGCAACTCACGATGGGAGGAGGAGCACCCTTCAGCCTCGGCCCTGATGCCACGGTCTGCTCGGGATCACCGAGCACCTTGACGGGGCCCTCGGGTGGCACGTCCTACCTGTGGAGCACAGGGGCGACCACGCAGTCGATCACGACTGCGATCCCCGGCGTCTACAGCCTCACGGTCACCTCAGGCGGATGCCAAGGCGCCGATACCCTCGTGCTGAGCCTGGGCTCGGCGGTCTCACCCGCACTGGGCGCCGACACGGCCATGTGCCCCGATACGAGCATCGTGTTAATGGCCACGCCCGGCATGAGCAGTTATGCCTGGTCGACGGCCGGCACGACGGCCGCGATCACCGTGTCTGCCGCCGGGACCTACATGGTCACGGTGACCGACGCCTTTGGATGCACGGCAGCAGATACCATCTCGGTTTCCATCATCCCTGACTGCGTCTTCCCGGGCGATGTGGACCACGACGGCGACTGCGACCTCACCGACGTCTTGCAGCTCAGCGTCTTGAACGGAATGTCTGGCCCCGCAAGGTCCCTGGCGAGCACGGCTTGGTATGGCCAACCTGCCACAGATTGGACGGGCTCCTACATGGGGGTCAATGACAAGCATGGCGACACCGACGGTGACGCCGTGATCGGAGCCCTGGACACAACGGCCATTCACCTCAATTATGGACAGCTTCATTCCCGGGTGGGGCGCGTGAGCAGCGGCGCGGTGGTGCTGCGCTTGGTTCCCCAGGCGCCTGCAGTACTTGCCGGCAATTGGGCTCGCTTTGACCTCTACCTTGAAGGTGCAGGTGGCGGCACCGTGGACTCGGTGCTGGGACTGGCTTTCAGGACCGCGTGGGATCCCACGGGCATGGCGACATTCGCCCTGCGCAATGCAGATTTCAGCGCATGCTGGTTTGCGCCGCCCGGCAACCAATTGCCTTTCACGCACGCCATGCCGCTCGAAGTCGCGTTTGCCGTGGCTAGAAACAATGGCACCATGACCTCTGGCAGCGGGTTGGTCGGCACGATCAGCTTCCTGTCCAATGCCGCGCTCCCAGCTGGGCAGCCCTTCCATTTCGCCCCGCAAATGCTACAGGTGGAGGTCATCGCCGCCGATCGCAGCATGCGCTCCTGCTTGGCATTGGTCGACAGCATCCTCGTCACCGACACGCTCACTTCCCTCCTGCCCTCGGCGCTCGGGTTGATGCATGTGTATCCCAATCCGGCGAGCACGCTGGCTACCGTCGTGTTGCCAGCAGACATGGATCGCCTGCAAGTATTTAGCAACCAAGGCATGCTGCTCCAAGACATCGCGCTTGCTGGCCGGAGGCAATTGCTGCTGGATCTTGCAAATCTACCCAATGGCATCTACCTGCTGCGGGCCACGGGACCGGGAGGCGTGCAGGTGCGCAAATTGCAGGTGAGGGATTGAGGGTGACACGAGTCGATGGTTGCTTGGATGGGCTTGGGCAAGATGCCTTCGAATCATCTTTTGCGGAGATGATGTACATGCCCCCTTCCCCATGTTGCGCTGGCGGTGATGGCCACGGCTGAGGCACCCTGAGGCAGGAATGGGAAATGTAACGAACTCGGACAGCAGTCAATTGTGGGAATTATGCAATCAATGCTAGCTGAAATACAATGGTTTCGGTGATGCCTGCACCCAATTTTGCTGAACCAACGCATCAGCAGCATGAAAGTCATCCTCCTCATTGAAGACACCTTGCCGATCCTCGAAAACCTTGCCGAGTTCTTGAAGATGGAGGGCTACGACGTGCTGTCTGCACGCTCAGGAGCCGAAGGCCTGCGACTGGCGCAGCAACGCCTGCCCCACTTGATCATTTGTGATGTGCTAATGCCCGGGATGAATGGGCACGAAGTCCTGCGCAAGCTGTTGGAGAATGAGGAAACCATGCACATTCCTTTCATTTTCAGCACTTCCATGTCTGAGAAGATCGATCGACAGGCGTCGCTTGACTTGGGGGCATTGGACAACATCGTGAAGCCATTCGAGATGGAGACGCTGCTCTTGCTGATCGAGAAGTGGTTGAAGCCCCAAAATGTAATCGGCCCTGTGACCGAGTTGTCGCCGCAAGTATGAATGCTGGGAGCATCCATGATTCGCCCATCACATTCGAAATGAGACCACATCAAAATCAAGGAAGTTCCATCCCAGGGGAGAATTGTGCCCAACAAAAAATGCGGCTCGTTTGAGCCGCATTTTTTTTCTCGTGCTGTGCCGACCTTAAGGCCAGGTGCAGCTTACGCCCAGCACGTTGCCTTCGCAGTCGAAGGTCACGTAGCCTACTGGGGCGAAACGGATTGCGTTGCAATCAATCTGCTGACAGTTCACTTGGCGATACAGCAACACACGGGTGAGGAATCCGCCAGCAAAACAAATGCCGACCGTTTCGACCGCGCCATCCAATGGGCCGATCGATGGACCACCGCAACCGCTGTTGAAGGCTCCGATTGCGCGACCGATCAATCGGTTGTTGGCGCCATTTCCGGTGCCGTTGCCATTTCCGTTGCCTTGCGCTTGTGCCGTCATGGCAGAGGCCGCCAACAGGACAAACAACATCAAGCATGAAAAGAAGTGTTTTCTCATAAGAATACGTTGAGTGATTGATTGAACAAATATGACACTTTCTCATGAAAGAAACAAGGCATTTTTATCAACATTCACCGGTAAAATCATCCAAAACTGGCCATAAATGGCCCTCAATGGCTCTCATTACGCCAAAATGCCCTGAAAGAAATTTTCGCATCCATACACATTATTTGGTCCAGTTTCCCTTGGCAAGAGAATTTGGGCAGCTGCGCACCCTCTACGATTGTGCTGATTTGGATTCCAATCATTCGTTTTAGTTTCTACATTTACAAACCCAATCCAAGCGTCTCATGAAAAAAATACTGTTGTCGCTGTTCGCTACGCTCGCTTCGCAATTTGCGATGGCCCAGGCCCAAGTCACCGTGGGTCCTTACTTGCAGTCTCCTACGCCCTCCAGCATCAAGATTTTGTGGCGCAGTGATGTCGCTGCCACCTCCAAGGTCATGTATGGCACCAATCCCAGCAGTCTCACTCAGACGATCTCGGATCCTGCATCGACGACCCGGCATGCGGTCCTGATCCCGGGATTGTTGCCTGCGACGCGGTATTATTATGCCATCTACAACGACAACACCTTTGCCGAGGGCGGTGACAGCCTGCACACCTTTCGCACCTTCCCGACCGCAGGCAGCCCTGAGCATGTGCGTGCATGGGGCATCGGCGATTTTGGCAAGGCCAACAACGCACAGCAACGGGTGCGCGATTCCTACTTGGCATTTGAGGCAACACAATCCGAGGAGACCGACCTCTGGCTCTGGATGGGCGACAATGTCTATGACGATGGCCTCGAATCGGAGTATTTGACCAAGGTCTTTGATTCCGTGTGGGGCTACCGAGACTTGATGAAGCGGTTGCCTTTTGAGCCATGCCCGGGAAATCACGATTACAATACGATTTCGCCGGTGCAGAGTCCCACGCCGCCGCTGACGCACACCGGCCCCTACTTCGACTTGGTCGACGTGTACCAAAACGCAGAGGCAGGTGGATTGGCCTCTGGCCATGAGTTGTTTTATTCCTACGATTATGGCAACGTGCATTTTGTTTGCCTCAATTCCGAGTTGGGCTCGCTCTTCAATGCCGCCGACGACTGGATCGGCATCTACCTTTTCGGCTCGTTTTCCAGCTCGCCGATGACGCAATGGCTGCACGCCGACCTCACGGCCAACACCATGCCCTGGGTCGTGGTGTATTTCCATCAACCGCCCTACACCGACGGCTCGCACGACGCCGGCTCCTTTTGGGAGGTGTACATGCAGGCCATGCGCGAGAATTTTGCCGAAATCTGGGAACAATACGGCGTGGACCTCGTCGTCTGCGGACACAGCCACGTCTATGAGCGTAGCTTTTTGGTGAAAGGTGCCTATGGCAGCGTATCCAGTATCACGCCCGCCAATATCCTGCAAGGCACGAGCGGTATCGACTCGATCGGCGAGGCCTACGTGAAATACACCGTGGGTCCCAATCCCAACGAAGGCACGGTCTACGTGGTGCAAGGCAATTCGGGCAGCGTCGACGATGCCCCCAATTTTCAGCATCCCTATATGGTTGCCGAATATGGTTGCGACACATGCGCAGGCTCCTTCATCCTGGACGTCGACGGCAACCGCCTCGATGGCCGCCACATCGACATGGCAGGCCAGGTGCGTGACCACTTCACGATCCTCAAGACAAATATTGTGGCCGTCGAGCCACAAATTTCCCCGCTGAGATTCACGGTCGGCCCCAACCCCTTTCACACATCCACCAAGGTCGATTTCGAGCTGCCAGAATCTGCAAGCGTGCGTTTGCAGCTCTCAGATGCGCTTGGCCGGACTTGGGAAATCTTTGCAGGTGCATTGCCACAAGGGCCGCAATCCCTGAATGTCGATGGCCAGGACCTGCAACTTGTCCATGGCATTTACGTGCTTACGCTCACTGCTGGCGAGCACCGAATTTCCAAGGCGATCAGTTTCCGATAATTTTCCATTCCCCCTACTGTGCCATGCAAAAAGAAAAAATTCTACCGATTGTCGCCGCCATCGTGATCCCGGTGGGCTATAGTTTCATCGTGCGGCTGCTGTTTGGGATGGATTCCACTTCCCAGCTATTTGGGATCATGTCGATTGGATTTCTGTTTTTTTTGCCATTGCTTTCGGGCGTGATTACGGTCTTTGTGTCCAGCGTCGAAAGGGCCAAGAGCGGTGCATATTGCGCCTTGATGCCCTGGGTGCCTGTCGCGATTTTCATGGCGATCACTTTGGCGACAAAAGTCGAGGGTTGGGCTTGTTGGCTCATGGTTTTGCCCCTGTTTATGGGCATGTCCTCCTTTGGTGGATTGGTCGGCGGATTATTGAAATTGAGAAGCAAGGGACTGCGTTATATCTCGGTTGTGGCCATCCTTCCGTTCTTGATTTCGCCGATCGAGCAAGCGATTGGTCCGCAGACGAGCACCTACACAGCCGACACGTACATCGACATCCAAGCCCCTGCCGCGACCATCTGGGCCAATGTCACGCGGGTACAGGAAATCCCCGCCGAGCAAGACAAGGGCTGGCTCACACGCAACCTGGGATTCCCACGTCCCGTCAAGGCTGAGTTGGATTTTGCAGGCGTAGGCGGCTCACGCGAGGCGATTTTCACCAACGGGTTGGTGTTTCATGAGAAAGTGACTGAATATGTCGATCAGAAGAAGATGGTGTTTTCCATCAAGGCCTTCCCGTATGAGATTCCATCGACGACAATGGACGAGCACGTCGTGATCGGCGGCGAATATTTTGACGTCATCGATGGCACCTATGAGCTCGAGCAACTGGATGCGACAACGCAGCGCTTGCATTTGTACAGCCATTTCAAGCTCACGACGACCTTTAATTTTTATGCAAGCGTCTGGGCGCGGTGGATCATGCAGGATATTCAGGACAATATTTTGCAGATTGAGAAATCTAGGGCGGAAGGAAGTGGGAAGTGAAAAGTGGGGAAGTGAAAAGTGAAAAGTGAGCAGGTAGTAGGTAGCAGGTAGCAGTTGATGGTTTGAGGGGTTGGGAGTTTTGGGGCCTTTGCGAATCTTTGCGGTTCTTTGCGTCCTTTGCGGTTTTATTTCACAGTCGTTCGTATGATATCGAGTGGCCAGTATGCTTTTGTTGCTTCATTTTCAATGCTTTGTTGAATCAATCGCAGGGTGGTAGGTTGGGCCAATGTTTGAGTGGGTTTGCGATTTTGTTTTTTTTCCATTTTGGGCTGCTGCGATTGGATTTCGGCACATTGCGATGGGTAATTGGATTCAATGATTGGCGATGAATAATTTCCTCCTGATGACTGAGCGGTTGAAGTTGCGTCCTGTGATATTGGAGGACTGGGAGGCTGTACACGCGCTCAACAGCTTGCCGGAGACCAATCGCTACAATCCCTCGGGGATTCCTGAGAATATTGCGCAGACGCAATTTGCGGTGCAGCACTGGGTTGCGGAAAATGGGAAGGAGAATCCGGGAGGATATTTTTTTGCGGTGGAATTGCGGCAGGCACCGGCATTGATCGGACTGATCGCAATCGTGCCTGGCAAGGGCGCCTATCGCAATGCCGAGGTATGGTACAAATTGCACAGCGCGCATTGGGGGCAAGGCTATGCCACGGAGGCGCTGCGGCGCATCCTTGCATTTGGCTTTGAGATATTGCAGCTGCACCGCATCGAGGCCGGCTGCGCCGTCGAGAATCTGGCATCCATCCGTGTGCTCGAAAAGGTCGGGATGCAACGCGAGGCCCGTCGCCGGCAGCTCCTGCCGCTGCAAGGCGGCTGGTCAGACAATTTTGAGTTTGCGATCTTGGAGACGGATGGGGCCAAGTAGAAAAATCTCCGCTGTCCCATGATCCAAAGACTGCCGCCTTTTCTGCATTGCGATTTCTCGGTCATCCTGTAAGCCAAGTTGCTTGTTGAGCGCAAAGGCCTCATCAAGTTGGTGCCATTCACTTGTCCGAAACGAATTCGGCATCGAATGCCCCCCCCTCAGAACGGCAAATTCCCCAGATCCACATTCCCCCCGCTCACGATGATGCCCACGCGCTTGCCGCGCACGTCGAGCTTGCCTTCGAGCAGGCAGGCGAGCGGCACGGCCGAGCTGGGCTCGACGACGATCTTCATGCGCTCCCACATGAGGCGCATGGCTTGCACAAGCGCGGCCTCGCTGCATGTGATCACATCATATACATGTGTGCGCAGGATCCCGTAGTTGCGCTCGCCCACGCCGGTGAGCAGGCCGTCGGCGATGGTCTTGGGCGGCGAGGCTGGATAGCGCTGCCCGTCGCGGAAGGAACGGTAGGCGTCGTCGGCACCGTCGGGCTCGCAGGCGACGACCCGCGTGCCTGGGGAGAAGTAGGATGTGGCGAGGGCGGTGCCGCCGATCAATCCGCCGCCGCCGATGGGTGCGAGGATGTAGTCGAGGCCGGGCTGGTCCTCGATGAGCTCCATGGCGGCCGTGCCTTGACCGGTGATGATGCGGTAGTCGTCGTAGGGGTGGATGAAGGCCGCGCCCGTCTCCTCCATCACGCGCTGGGCGGTCGCCTCGCGGGCAGCCTGCGTCGGTTCGCAATAGTATATATGTGCGCCGTACCCGGCGACGGCTGCCTTCTTGACGGCGGGGGCGTTGTCGGGCATCACGATGTGGGCGGGGATGCCGAGCGCCCGGGCAGCGTAGGCGACCGCCTGGGCATGGTTGCCTGAGCTGTGCGTGCAGGCGCCGCCGACCAATGCGGCGGCTTTCATGGACCTCAAAGCGTTGGTCGCACCACGTAACTTGAAAGCTCCAATTTTTTGAAAATTCTCACATTTGAAGTGGAGCGTCGACAGAAGGAGCCGATCGATGGTCTCACAGGTCAAAACTGGCGTTCTATGGACGAGATGGGCGATTCTCGTGGCCGCGTCTTCAAAATCAGCCCTCAATGGGATTCCTTCTTCTTGCATGGCTCAAAGATAATGATTGATTTTTATCAAAAACACCCAAAATTCTTACAACAAAACCGTCATTTTTATCTTATCAACACGTGTGTGGATAACTTATTTCGAAATATCGCCTTATTTCGATGTTCGTAATATTCGGTGGGGGTTGATTTCTAAACCGATTCAGGAGCGTTTAAACGTCGAATTTGGGCCAAAAACGAGGCTTTTGCTGTTCGGATTCCATCAAAAATTCTAAAAAATTGCACATCCAGGGCTTGACAAGCAACGTATAGTAAGTATCTTTGCAACGTCGAATTAAGAAATCACTATCACTTTTTGTTGAGCCAACTAGATCACCTCTAAAAAAATCATGAAAGCTAAGTTTTTCCTCACCGTCTCCCTCCTCGCCCTCCTCGCCTTCGGTTGCCAAAAGGAAATGATTGTTCCTGCCACCGAGAGCGCCACATTGCAGTCCAGCTTGGAAGGTCATTTTCGCCCAGCGTCACAGTGCGGTTCTTCTGCCTTCACGACTTTCAGCGACGGTACCAGCAGCTTTGGCTCGATCGAGGTCCTGAACAGCGCCGAGGAACTGTTCATCCTCACCGACATGAACAACGGTTGGTTTTTGCGCGACGTGAAAATCTTTGCTGGCAATCCTTTGGATCTGCCAAAAGGCAACACCGGTGACATCCAAGTCGAGGAGTTCCCAATCCAGATCAACCACACCACCCGCGTCGACCGCGCTACCTACAACTTGTCCACCGCCACCCTCGACCCTTGCTATGGCATCACCATATGGGCACACGCTGTGCGCCTCAACATGATGGGCCATGAGATCGGCTCTGTCGATGTTTGGGCAAACGGCTCCGCTGTGCTGAACGGCTACTCGTTCCAATACTGCGGCGGTGTCTGCAGCGGCCTCGGCGCTCAGGGTGCCAGCAACTTCTAAACAACTGCGTTTGTATTTACCTGAATAAGATTGAAATCGAAAAAGGAAGCCATTGGCTTCCTTTTTTGATTTTGGGCTCGCAGCATCTGCCGAGCCAGCACCTAGACTCCTGTATTGCAGCCCATTTCATCGAAGGTTGATTCACCCCAAACAATCCGCTCAGCTTGGCCAGGATTCAAAATACAGCGCACGTACCACGATTTCTATTTGCGAATGCCTGATCTCGATTTACCCAGGTAACGATTCTCATTCCTCCCGCAATTCCTCAACCTCCAATTCCTGCTCCAAAAACATGCCTTCCTCATCGATGTTGCGGTGCTGCCCCATGTACACGACATCGGCGACGCCGTCGATGAAGGTGAATGGCTTGTCAAACATCGGTTCGATGCGCCAATTGCCTTGGGCGTCCATCATGCCCCAGTTGCGTAGCTCGGCGCAGTTGTAACGCTCGAGCCCAGGATGGTAGCGCGGGAAGCAATAGACGCGGTCGCCTTGTAGGGTGTCGATGGAGATCTTGCAATTGTCGACCAAGGCAGACACGGTATCGCTGTCCTCGTCGAGCAGGTATTCAATGCGGTTTTTGGAGCCGACGACAATGAAGGCGTCCATGCAGCGAATCGTGGGCGCATTGGCGACGACGACGCGCCCCGACTGCGTGCCCAGCATGTAATGAAAGCCGTCCTTGACGATGGCGTGGTCGTTGCAGAGGCTCACCAGGCGGCAGTCATCGCAGGGAAATGGCTGCCAGGCATCGTTGTGGTAAAACCAGACCTTGTGCTGCACCTGGTTGAAGTACCATTCGTTTTGCTGGGGGCGTTTGGGGAAATCGGTGAGCGGCTTGAGGTTGCCGCGCGACTGCGCCCACGCAGGCAGGTGGCAAGCGCCCAGGAACACACCCGCGAGCACAGCCTGTCGCAGACGTCGCGCTACGGACCTGGGAATGGGAATGCCTTCTCTCATTGCCCTAATCTACGAATTCTCCGCGTTCGTTGATCTTGCGCTTTTGGCCGTCGTAGACGACCTCGGCGACGCCGTTCTCAAACTGAAACGGCGCATCATATTGTGGTGGTACGAGCCAGTGCCCATTGTGGCCAAACATGCCCCAGGCGCGCACCGAGTCGCAGGAAACCGAGTCGTGTGCCGCTTGGAAATCGGGCAGGCAATGGGCTGGCATCCCTTGCACGGTCGCAGGCGGGCCATCCACATTCCAGCAGCGTGCATCAAATCCATTTTCGGGATGGAGCTGCCGCCCATTGAGCAGGAAGATCATGGTGGCCACGGAGTCCCAGGCCATCACCAGCGAGTCGGTGAGCCGCAGGTGTGGCGCCGCCCAGATGTATTCGGCATAGGGTCCGAGCAGGGAATAGCCGAGGTCTGACTGCACGACAATCATGGTGCCTGCCGGGTACATGTCCTTGACACCCAGCAGGCCGAGCTCGGTCCACTCGAGGTCCAGGTCGGTCCAGGCTGTGTGGTGCTGCGTGTCGAGGTACCAATGGGCGCCCTTGGCGACCTTTTTGGGAACGCCGGCACCACGGGCGACCGTAGCCTGCGCAGGAAGGCCGAGCGGGAGCAGGAAAGCGATGAGAATGGCGATGGATTTCATGGCGCTATTTTTCGTCAACTTACGGAAAATCGGGCGGTCATGGCTGATCCATTTCCGAGATGTACAAATGTGTGCGTGATGGCAGAATATTGCTTTCATTGGCTGCGCCGATCTAAAGAGTCCACAAACTCCCCTTTCTCATTGATCTTGCGCTTTTGGCCATAGTAGAAGACCTCGGCATCCCCCCAGCGAAAACTAAATGAGCGATCAAACTTAGGCTCGATCATCCATGTCCCATCCAGCCGCATCATCCCCCAGCCATGGACATCATAGCAATGCCAATCATCTCCCAAAATCATAGGCGTCGCGCAATAGACTGTTGTCCCTCCTACCATTTCAGGATCAAAAAGACAGGAGGTGCCGATACAAATGGAGTCCCTGTAAAAGTAAACATTAGCGTTGTCGTTGATTTGGATGATTCCATTTCTGTATTCGTATGTCCCTATCGAACTTCTCAGGAGATTTCCAGATTGGGTTGCTATTGCAAATGCGGCTCGATGCTTGAGCACGATGATGCCGTGATAGTCGATTAACTTGACCACGTACCCCAAAACCTCCTCCCAATCACCGTTCTTTTTTGTCCATGCCTTTTCTGTACGCTGGTTCAAGTACCAATCTGCGTTCATTGAGGAATCGGGGTTCACGCGCCCTTCCATCATCGTCACTTGTGCTTGCATCGATGCAGGCGATGCAAGCCAGATTCCCAAAAATACCATGGAGAATCGTAAGAAGTACTTCATGGATATCGACGATCTATTCATTCCACAAACTCTCCCTTCTCATTGATCTTGCGCTTTTGGCCGTAGTAGAGGACCTCTGCAAATCCATTTTGGAAACTGAAAGGCCCGTCAAACTTGGGTTCGATGAGCCATTGGCCTGCCTTGTTAATCATGCCCCAGCAATGAATGTCACTAGACTTCATGATCCTGCCTGCATCTCTCCATAATGGCAGGCAAATCGACCACTGTCCTTGGATTTGGGCGGTCGAAAGTCCAATTGTCCGTTTGAATAAGCCCATCAAAAGTTTGCCGCCTTTGCCATAATAATTGACCAGGCTGCCTTCTTCCCAGGCAATGACGATCCCGTCGCCGCAGATATAGGGGTTTCCGAATTGACTGAGAAGTTGGCCATCTGCCTGATAAAGTTTCTGATGGCGTCCACCGTTGATTTCAACGATTAGCATTCCTGCGTGCTCGAAAAAGGAATCCACGTTGTTTTGCTTCATGACATACCCTCGATCGTCACAGCACCACAGTTCATGCCTCCCCTGAACAAAGAACCAGCTATTGCCCATACATTTCATGGGAGGCTTTGGACCTTGTGCAATATTCACTTGTCCCGAGAGTTGATGATTGGACAGAGTAATCCAAAGACCGAGCAGGAACCAACACCCAATGCGCTTGCAACGGTACTGCGCTAGGTGTGAAAAGCGCCTTCGTGTCTGATGCCAATTCACATCACTCATTCCACAAACTCTCCTTTCTCATTGATCTTGCGTTTTTGGCCATAATACAGTACCGCTGCAAATCCATTTTGGAAACGGAATGGCCCGTCAAATCGGGGTTCGATCAGCCATTTCCCATTGGCACCCAACATGCCCCATTGCCTGATTTCTTCACAGTCCAGCATCTGATTCCCAGTGGCTTCCCGTAGCGGCAGGCAGTAACATGGCATGCCAAGGATCGAATCATGGGCCTTCCAATTGGCGCCACAATGCGTTGCATGCAATGTCGCTCCATCGGGCTCATAAGATACGGTAATGCCTGAATACCACACAATCCGCAAGGAATCGCTGCAAGAACAATGGTGATATTCGGTGGCGACTTTGCCAGAGGCGTCCCAGATCGTGCCGATCCCGCCGCTGCGCATGTGCAGGAATCCATGGCAGGGCAGCATTTCTTGAACCGTATCCTCGGAAACTTGTGTCCAAACGCGGCCCTCGCGGCGCCAGGCGATTTGATTCAAGGTGTCCAGATACCAAGGTTCTGCACCGCGTTTCACGGCTGGTTTGCCGCTGCCCAAGAGGATGAGAGGATCATCCTGACTGAATGCCAGGCCATGTAACATCATCCAGACACACATTAGTCCCAGATTGCGGCGATTCAATTTCATTCCACAAACGCTCCTTTCTCATTGATCTTGCGTTGTTCCCCATAGTACAATACAGCTGCGAATCCATTTTGGAAACTGAAAGGCGCATCAAACTTGGGCTCGATGAGCCATTCGCCGTCGGTGCTGAGCATCCCCCAATTTTTGAGTGCATCATTTTGGTGAACGCCTCCCTTCAAAATGCCATCTGCATATTGCGGTAGGCACAGGACATCCTTGCCATGCAATTTCACAAGTTGGTAGGCGGCGCAGGAATGGCACTGGGCGATGGTTACTGCTTGGGATATGCCGCCGAGGCCGATTTTGCTGTATTGGGTGATGCGCCTGTCGCCCTTGAGCAAGGAGTCTGGCAAAAGGTCCTTGGCGCTCAGCGCGCTCAAGAGCTGACCCTGCGCATCGAAAATGCGGGTGAAATACATCTCCTCGACCAGCACGAGCTGGTCACAAAACACAGCCCGGTCAAAGCCCCATCGGCCACTGATCCGTTGCCAACCATGGTCGCCCAGGCGGGAGAGGATTGCAGATTTTGTATTGTAATACCAAGTGCCCACGCGCGCACCGTCGGGCGTGCCATCGGTGCCTTTCTCCAAGCGTATCTGCGCAGGCAAGCCGCCGTGCAAGCCGAGGAAGATGTTGAGCAGGAGGCCCAGATAGAGGACCAACTTGCAAAATATCATTGGCGGCGATGATTCATTCATGGGTATCAGTGGTCGGGTGTTTCTACAAATTCTCCCAAGGTATTGATGATGCGTTTCTGACCTTGGTAATATACCACAGCCAGACCGTTTTTGAACCTGAAATTCCGTTCATAGACAGGCGGCAAGATCCACTGCCCATCCATCGCCAACATGCCATGTCGCTTGGGTGACATGTGGCGATTGAGCAATTCCCATTCTGCTATCGGCATCGCGTAAAAGGCGAATTTTCCCAGCACGGTGTCGCCATTGGGCATGTCGCCGACCCCTACATTGTCGGCCGAGTAGAAAGCCACCCGTCCGGTATCGGCATAGAAATAGCTCATCTGTGGACGGCTGACCACCCAAGCGATGGAGTCGATGCAACCCACGCTCCACCCATCTTGGATCCATTTACCAGTGCTGCGCTCATGCAATTGATGGCCATTCAACACCACAAAATCATTGCAGGCACTGATGCTGCGCACGCTAGAATCCACTGGGATCCAGCCATCGGCTGCCTTGCGCCAAGCGACGCGCGCGAGTGGATCGAGGTACCAATCTGGCAACAGGCTATCGGCACGCATCCCCTTGTGTGACAGCCCGCCTTGGGCGGTCGCAGGACTGTGCAAAACTCCGCAGAAAAACATCATCATCATGAGGTAGTGGCTCAGGCGATGCTGCTGTCCCGTGACGATGGGCTTCTTACAAGATCGGATGGGATGCGTAAATTCTCTCATTCCACAAACTCTCCTTTCTCATTGATTTTGCGCCTTTGGCCGTAGTAGCGCACCTCGGCGATGCCGTTTTTGAAATGGAAAGGGACGTCAAAACGGGGTTCGAGCACCCATTGCGCATTGGCCCCGACCATGCCCCAGGCGCGAATCTGTTCATAGACGGCCTTGTGGGCAAACTTCCGATTGAGTCCGAGGTTCCATGGCAAGGGCGCAGCACAATAGACGGGGATGCCACCCAGGGTGTCGTGGGCCAAGGCAGGCTTGGTAGGCGTACCATCTTTTCCAGCGAGCCCGATGCCCAGAAATTCCTTGGTCCTTGGATGGTAAAACCAACGCTGGGATTCCGTTGTGAAGATGACCAGCGAGTCTAGGCAGTCGCAATGCCGTCCGCCATGCATTTGCAAGCCATCGGCCGTGTAGAGCAGGATTCGGCCTGCATTTTCGGTGAGGTCCAGGATCACAAACTCCCCGCAAGCCGTGATGCTGCCGTGCGATCCACTTCTTACCGACCGCCAGGTGGGATAGTCAAAGCGGTACCAAGCAAGGTGCTGCACGGTATCCTGAAACCACTTCTGCCAAAGCGTATCGGGTGGGCGGTCCTGCCCATAAGCGATCGCCGATTGCGCCGAGACCGTCGTCCTCCCCGCACCAACACCAAGGATCATCCAACACAAAAGGAACAGGTAGCCGCTTAGTTTCCTTCCACAAATCCTCCCTTCTCATTGATCTTGCGCTTTTGGCCGTAGTAGACCACATCTGCAAATCCATTTTGGAAACGGAAGGGCGCATCGAATTTGGGTTCGATGAGCCACTGTGCATTGGTGCCGAGAATGCCCCAATTGACGATGGTTTTGCAATCGTAAATATTCTTAGACGGCCCAAGTATGGCTGCAGGAAAACAATATGCGACTTGGTTTTGGATCTCCATTGCGTCGGGGAGCCAATGGCACTGCCCGGCTGTATTCAAACTCAAGCGCTTGCCCCGACAGTCGAAGGCATCGGCATTGTAGAGTCCAATCAATATCAATATCGAGTCGTTGTAGACAACCTTGTACGTCGTCCACGTTCCCCATTCCACCATATTGCGCATCGCAGTCTCTTTGGTCTTGGTCGTCATCTCCAAAAAACCATGAAACCTTTTGATTCCATAGATCCCACCTTCCTGTGGAATCCATCGCCCCTCACTGTAGGTGGAGAGCACATGGCTGATGGTATCCAGAAACCAGCAATTTTCCGTGGGTTCCGGCGGATATTGCGTCCCGATCCCCACGCACCATTGGCTCGGCAGTGAATTGGCTAGGCAAATGCAAACCCCGATGAGCAGAATTTTCCTACAAATGCCGAAAATAATACGATGGGACTTGATCC
>JANMIM010000613.1:0-12486 GCA_031375795.1 Bacteroidota bacterium | reverse complement strand
ATCCTGGCGCAGCTGCAAGCAGCGCTTGCGAAACTCATGTGACGATAGGTAGTAGGTAGAAAGTAGTAGGTAGCAGGTACAGGGTGAAAATCACCCACCTGCTACCTACTACCTACTCCCTGCTACCTAAAGCAAAAACGCCCCCTATTTCACCGCCACCCGCCTAGCATCCACCACCCGATCGGTCCAGTAGCCCTCGTTGAGGTAGTCGTAGCGCACGCCCTTGCTCGTGGAGGCGTGGATGAAGATCACGTCCTTGCCCTCGGCCTTGGTGACCATGCCCACGTGGTCGATCTTGCCCTTGCCCTTGGCGTCAAAGAAGACCAAATCGCCGACTTGCAGGGCATCGCGCTCCACCTTGTCGCCATATTGGCTTTGGTCGGCCGCGCTGCGGGGCAGCGCGACGCCAGCCTTTTCATAGCAGACCATCGTGAGGCCCGAGCAGTCGATGCCGGCCCTGCTCTTGCCCCCATATTGGTAGGGCGTGCCGAGGAAGTCCTTGGCCTCCGTGAGCACCGGCACCAGCTTCTCGCCGATGTTCATGCTGATCGCCTTCTCCTTGATCAGTTCGTTTTCAGACTTGGTCTTTGTCGCCACATTGTCCCCGGGCGACTCGTGGATCAGGTATTTGTAGCGGTTCACAGTCTCCTTGTGGGGCGTGCAACCAGCGATCAAGAGGCCAGCCAGCAGGGCCAGCAGCCATGGACGATGTGATGAAATGTGCATAACAATACGAGGATAAAAACCACGGTCTTCTACGGGGATAAATCTAATTGGTTGTTCTACAACATTCCAGCCTTCTTTTGCACCAGTATTGCTAGAGGTGTGTCCACGATAGGGCGGCATGGGTTTTCCACATTTGCCCGATTCGGCGCACTTGTCCACGATATGGCACCCATCGCTTGGTGTTGGAGAAATACGATTGACACCCAATGCCATGGTTCTCAGCGCAGGTCGGCTCCGAGGCTCAGAAATCATCACCGCTTTTATGTAATTTTATAAATCCGCGCACCTCTAGGCCAAATCCGATCTTGAGCGGATGAAACGATTCTTTTGGACCCCGCATTGAAAAATCCATTGGTTATGAAAATCAACACCACCATTCTCCATCTGCCCAAGCGCCTCCTCTTCTCCCTATTGGCCTTGGTGTGTTTTGCGTTTCCCTTCCGTTCGCAAGCTTGCAGCCTCATGCGCCCCGCCAAGCAGACGCCCCTGGAGGTCGTTTCCGGTGCGAGCAACCAATTTGGTTTCCAGCTCTACCATCAGATGACTGCTGGAAAAGCGAATGAAAACCAGTTCATGTCCCCTTTCAGCGTCTTTGCGGCCCTCTCCATGACCAGCGAGGGCGCCGGCGGGGCCACGCTGGAGCTGCTGCGCAAGACCCTCGGCCTTCCCGATTCCGAGACCTTGCATGCCGGCCTCGCCGCGCTCGGCCAGGCGCTCTCCCCCGCAGACGCGCCCTACGCACTCGCCGTCGCCAATGCCATCTGGCCCGAAAAGACCGCCAAGCTCGCCCCGGAATTCGTCGCGACCATCGAGAAGGTCTACCACGGCGCCTCCAAACCGCTCGATTTCAAGAATGCCTCCGAGGCCGCGCGCCAGACCATCAACACCTGGGTCGAGCAGCGCACCAACAACCGCATCAAGGATCTGATCCCCGCGGGCGCCGTCGATGCCAGCACGGTGATGGTGCTCACCAACGCCATCTTCTTCAAAGGCAAATGGAAAAATGAATTCGACAAAAAGAATACGCAAGACCAGCCTTTCACCCTGGAAGATGGCAAGGAGGTCAAGGCGCCGCTCATGTACCAGCCCTCCTCGGAGGAGAATCTACTCTCCTATGCCGATTTGGACGGGATCCAGGCCCTGCAGCTGCCTTACAAGGGCGACGACCTCTCGATGGTGATCCTGCTCCCCGAGCGAGGAGACATGGCGAAATTGGAAAAGAGCCTCGACGACGCGTTCTGGAACGTGGTCTCCGGGTCGATGCGCCCCGCGCAGGTCAATGTTTGGCTCCCACGCTTCAAGATGGAGCTCGGTGGCTCCATCAAGCCGCAGTTGGAAGCGATGGGCATGGGCCCGCTCTTCCAGGCAGGCGACTTCTCGCGGATGTTCACCAGTGGCAGCGGCTATGCCGTGAGCGATGTCATCCACAAAGCCTTTGTTGAGGTCAATGAAGAAGGCACCGAGGCCGCAGCGGCCACCGCCGTGATCATGTGGGAAACCGACGCCATGGTTGAAGAGCCCGACCCGATCTACGACTTTCGAGCCGACCATCCGTTCATCTTCATGATCCAGCACAATGCCAGCAAGAGCATTTTGTTCATGGGCAAGGTGATGAAGCCTAATTGATAATGGAAAATGGATAATGGAAAATTGAGAATGAAACGTATCCTTCAATATCTTCATTCGCTGCGCAGGGGGATTATCCTGTGCGCTGCGATGCTTTGCTTGCTGCCGATGGCTTTGCAGGCCTGCCGGATTCTGGATGTGCCGCAGCCTTTGACACCGATGGAAGTGGTCGCGCAGGCGAGCAACAAGTTTGGTATCGCGCTTTACAAGCAGATCGCCGCAGAGAAGCCGACGGAAAACCAGTTCATGTCGCCTTACAGTGTCTTCACGGCCCTGGCGATGACGAGCGAGGGTGCCGCGAATGAAAGCTTGAAAATCCTCGCCAAAGTCCTTGGGCTTCCCGCATCAGATGATTTGCATGCAGGCGTTTCTGAACTCGCACGATCACTCGGCAAGGCCGATGCGCCCTACGCACTCGCCGTCGCCAATGCCATCTGGCCAGAGAAATCGGCCACTTTGAAAAAGGAATTTCGTGAAGCGATTGAGCAGGTCTATGCAGGTACCTGCACGCCGCAGGACTTTAGCGGGGACCCTGAAACGGCCCGCAAGACCATCAATGCTTGGGTCGAACAAAGGACGAATGACCGCATCAAGGATCTCTTGCCGGTGGGTTCGATCAATGAGCTCACCAAGATGGTGCTCACGAACGCGATCTTCTTCAAGGGCAACTGGAAAACGCAATTTGACCCAAAACTCACCGAGGAGCAACCATTCACCTTGAAGGATGGCGAAAGCACCAAGGTTCAACTGATGCACCTCCCACACAATGACCAACAGCTCCGTTATGGCCAATTGCCCGAATGCCAGATTCTGCAATTGCCCTACGATGGTGAGGACTTGTCGATGGTGATCTTGCTGCCCAAGCTAGGCGACATCGGCAAGTTGGAAGGCAGCCTTGACGAGAAATTCTGGGAGCGTGCATCTGCCAGCCTCTATCCAGCTCTGGTCAATGTCTGGCTCCCGCGCTTCAAGATGGACGCCGGCGGCTCCATCAAGAAGCCCTTGACAGCATTGGGCATGGGGCCATTGTTTGGGGGAGCGGATTTTTTACGCATGTTTCAAAACTCGATGGACCTCAAGATCAGCGATGTTTTTCACAAGGGTTTTGTCGAGGTGAATGAGGAAGGCACCGAGGCGGCGGCAGCGACTGCTGTTGTCAACATGCTTGATTATGCGTCGATGCCCCCCCCGATCTACAACTTCCGCGCCGACCACCCCTTCATCTTCATGATCCAGCACGATGCAAGCCAGAGCATTTTGTTTATGGGCAAGGTGATGAGGCCCAATTGAGAATGGAAAATTGATAATGGAAAATTAGCGTCGGTTGGTGTGGCGTCCTCCAATGGCATTGCAGCACGGTTTGTCGGCTCGGTCATTCCTTTTGGAATGATTCGGTGATGGATTTTTCAACGGGATATCAGAAATCGCGTTGGTTCAGTTTGTAGGGGAGGATGTCCTTGACCATGATTTCATCGTTGGATGGACCATCACTCCTTGTCCTTGTTCAATTCGTTTTCAAACTCCTCCACGGTTGGCAGGTTGCTTTTCAGATCGGCGGGCAAGGCCCCCGTGACTGTGAACTCACTTACACCGATGGGCTTGCTCATGCCCCGCAGGGCGTATTCCACTTCCAGTTTGTCTTTGTTTTTGCAAAGAATGATCCCGATACTGGGTTGATCCTCTGGCGTTTTGAGTTGGTCATCCACCACGGATAGGTAGAAATTCATTTTGCCAGCATGTTCGGGCGCAAAATCCACCAGTTTGAGATCGATCACCACAAAGCAACGAAGCCTAATGTGGTAAAAAAGCAGGTCGAGACGGTATTCCTTGGCACCTAACTGCAAGGGAAATTGCCGACCGATAAAGGCAAAACCTTTGCCGAGTTCCAAAAGGAACTTGGTGATATGCTCGGTGAGTTGTTTTTCAACGTCGAGTTCCTGTGCCTTGGGTTCCATCGTGAGGAAGCCGAAGTTGTAGGGGTCCTTCAGTATTTGGCTGGCCAAGAGCGCCTGCACTTCTGGCAGGGTTTGGGGGAAATTGGTGATGGCTTTGCCTTGGCGGGCATACAAGTTTTGCTCGATTTGCAGGGACAGGATCGCCCTGCTCCAGTTGTTTTCGATCGTTTGCTGAAGGTAAAAATGGGCTTCGTCTTTCGTTTTTGCCTTATCCAATAGGATGACATGGTGGCCCCAGGGAACACCTAACACGTCAGGATAGAGTCCAACAGGCTGTTGGACTGAGGCTTCCAGATTCAATGCAACAACCTTTTGCACTGAAGATTCTCCATTGTTGCCATCTTTCAGTCCAACAAGCTGTTGGACTGAATCCTCAGAATAGAATTGGTGAAACTTGCGAATGTAGAAGAGGTTGGATCTAGAGAACCCCTTCATCTCGGGAAATTCAGCCCTGAGGTCATTGGCCAATTGCTCCACATAATTGTTGCGGCCTTCAAACAAGGCCTGATTGTCGGCGATCATCTTGCCCATGTTCCAGTAGAGCTGTATCAATGCACTGTTTACCGCCAATGCAGCCTTTGCTTGGGCAGACTGCACCTGCTGCTTGATCGAGACAAGCAGTTCCTTGTAGGTTTGCCTTGTTGTCAATTCCTTACTCATGGTGATGACTTATTCTAGGGTGATGGAACTTGATGTTTTGAGCAAAGATAGTGAAGCGCCAAGACGCAAAAACCCCATTGTCAGCGCTGACTTTCCAAAAGATAGGTCAGTGTAAATGAGGAAGGCACGAAAGCTGTAGGTGGAGTTTGGTGCCAATCTGCGCGTCGAGCGCGAACCTGCTCCAGCCCTTATCGGTACATTTTCGCATGCAGAAGACCCGACCTTTGGCCTCTATCATTTTGCTCAAGGGACCAACGTAGTGCGTCCAGGGCAATTTTGCAACAGCTTGCTGCAAAATTATATTGGATTGATTTTCATCACTTTGTGTGTTTATGCCAGCCCCAAGTTGTTCAGTTTCAAATTTTGCAGCACTGTGCTGCAAAATTGAAGGAGCGGGGTAGGCGACGTGAAACCCTCGCATGTACCGCAGGTTTCTCGAAGAGAACCCTTTCATATCTGGGTAGGCTGATTTCAGATCCGCTGCCAAGCGTTCCACGGTCTTGCCGCCCCATGCTGCCTCGGATTCTTGCAACGCGATCATACGCCCGATCTCCCAATGGATGCCCAAAAGCTCGGCATTGACGTTGAGCACAGCCCTGAGCTTGGCTTGTTTGATCTTCTCCTTGAGTGTGCCAAGAATATGCGGATAATTCATGTTTTCAGATTCCATCACCGATTCAAAAATAGGTTTCGCACTTTCCCCTCTGTTGAAAACGCTGGCAATTTACACAATTTGTAGGTATTTCAAAAGCGCTGGTGGCCAAAACACCCATGCTTGCTATGGAAAAGAGCGAAATGTGCAAATTATACATCAAAAGATGAAGGCAAGGCCATAGCGTCGGAATGGTTGAAACGATCAGCTAGTCCCAAAGGGCGTTCTGTTGCCCATCGGCTAGGCAACGCGATTTGACCAAGCTTACCAAACATTCGTCCACGGGTTTCCCAAGGAAAACATCAACGAACCATCCCCCCCCATCACCCATTCTCCATCTCCCGCGGATGCCAAAAGACCTTGTCCCAATCCACCACCTTGTCATCCCGTACCTCGATCCCTTCTTTTTCCAGCAATTCCTGCATGAGCGTCTCCTCGGGAAAGTGGTGCTTGCCAGTGAGGAGGCCGTTGCGGTTGAGGACGCGCTGGGCGGGTACGTCGGGCGGGCAGGCGTTCATGGCCCAGCCGACCATGCGGGCGCTCATCTTGGTGCCCAGGTACTCGGCGATCGCGCCATAGCTCGTGCAGCGTCCGCGCGGGATCAGGCGCACGACGTCCCAGACATTGTCAAAGAAGGAGTAAGGTTCTTTTTTCATCTGCATGAAGATATTTGGAAATGTGCAGCGGTGCAAGCCTGAAAATTGACCTTGAAAGCTTGCGTCTGATTGCCTAGATTTGATGCCTAAGATTTTCCCGGATGCAACCTGCTCGCTGGCAACTGTACGTGATTTCCTTTGTCGAGGGGGCTAGCCTCATGGCAGTGGAATTGATCGGGGCCAAGCTGGTGACGCCAGCCTATGGCAACTTGATTTACGTCTGGGCTTCGGCGCTCGGCTTCACGTTGTTGGGCCTCATGTGCGGTTATTTCCTGGGCGGATGGCTCAGCTACCGCTATCCCGACCACAAATTGCTCTTCCTCATTGTCTTTTTTTCCAGCATCCTGGTCGCGCTCATGCCGCTCACCGCCAGCGGCATCCTGGGCCTGGTGTCCAGCATGGGCTTGAAGACAGGCATCATGGTCTCCGAATTTGCAATCCTCTTCCCGCCGGTCCTGCTCTTTGGCATCGTGTCGCCCATGGTCATCAGGCTCATCACAGACGACGTCCAAGAGGTGGGGAATTCGGCGGGGCGCATCTATGCCATCTCGACGATCGGCGGCATCTTGCTGAACTTCCTCGTGGGCCTCGTGCTGCTGCCTTGGGTCGGGGTGAAGGAGACAGCCTGGCTCGTGGCGGGTTCGCTTGCGGTCACCGCCGCCACCTTCCTATTGTTTACCAAACCAGATCCCCAACCCGAATGAAAATCCGCCTACTCCTGTCTGCCGCCATCATCTGCTGCCTCTGTGGCTTGGGCTGTAAGAACTCGGCCAAGACGGCCGACGAATTCAGCATCCAAGGCAAGGTGCGGGGCCTGGAGGACAAGGTGATGCACTTGGAGCGCATCACAGCGGCCAATGCAGAACCGCTGCAAGACGTAAAACTCGATGCCAAGGGCGACTTTTTTGTGAAGCAAAAGGGCGAGGCCAATACCCTGTTTCAATTGCGCGCCGACGATGGCCGCCGCATGCTGCTCTTTCCCGAATTTGACGCGCTGGAAATCGAGGCCGATGCCGACGAGATGGAGGCCTTCCAGGTCACCGGCGGCGCCAAAGCCAAGCTATTCCGCGACTTCAACCTCAAACAATTTCGCCTCTACATCGACTTCGCGAATGCCGAGGCACAGTTGCAGGGCCTCGACCGCCAAAAAGACACCGTGGCCTGGCACGAGCTCGAGGGCGTGACCGACCGCTCCATGGTGGCTTACCATGCTTTCTTGCGTGAGTTTTGCGACACGGTGCAGCTGCCGATCCTGCGGGCACATGCCTCGCTGTCCATCTCCGAGACCGGCAATTACCACTACCTGAGCAAGCTTAGCCAGCGCATCGGCCAGGAGATGTCGGGCACGAGCTATGCGAGCGTGCTCGATGCCTCCCAAATGAAGGAGGCCGAGGGCCGTGTGGGCATCACCGTGCCATCGGTGACGGGCACAGACCTCCGTGGCCAAGCCTTTGACATCACGAGCCTGCGCGGGAAGCGGGTGCTCCTTACTTTTTGGGCCTCCTATTGCGAATTCAGCCGCCTGGAGTTTGCGAAGATCAGGGAAATGCGGCAGCTCTTTGCAGACAATGGAGTGGTCTTGCTTTGCTTCTCGATCGACGACCATGAAGCCGAATGGCGGAAATACCTCGCAACAGCCGGCCTGGACTGGGCGATCCACCTGCGCGGACTGAACGGGCAGCAGTCGGGAGAGCTCAAGCTCTTCCGTGTCACGGCCATCCCGAGCACCTACATGATCAATCCCCAGGGCATCACCGAGACGCTCGACATCCGGGCCGACGAACTGGCGGCCTATTTCAAGGAACTGCCATCCACCCCTGCCGCAGGAAACCAATGACCGATGCCCGCCGATATTACCTGCTGGCGTTGCTGGAAGGCATCGGGGTGATCGCCGTGGAGTTGCTGAGCGCCAAGATCTTGGCGCCCTACTTCGGCACGTCGATGCTCATCTGGACCATGGTGATCGGCATCACCTTGATCGCCTTGGCGGGCAGCTATACCCTGGGTGGGCGGCTTTCCAAGTCCACGGAGCGCGATGCATGGCTGTTCAGGCTCTTTGGTGCGGGCGCTGTGTTGTTGGCGCTCATGCCCGTCACAGGGCCCTTGATGTTCAAGCTGTTTTCGGGACTTCCGCTGCTGATGGCGGTGTCGGTTTGCACGAGTTTCCTGTTGCTGCCGCCGCTGCTCTTCATCGGCTCCACGACCCCGCTGCTCATCCAGGGCATCGCCAAGGACGTCTTGCAAAGTGGCCGCGTGAGCGGCAACGTCTACGCGATCAGCACCTCTGGGGGAATCGTCGCCACATTCTTCTTCGGTTTTGTTTTGATCCCCGAGTTTGGCATTTCCATGCCCTCCCTGATGGTGGCGGGATTGATTTTGTTGATGGCGAACTTGCTGCTGCGAAACCTCAAATGGAAACAGCGGCTGGTGATCTCTGCTGCCATCCTGCTGCCGGTGACAATCCTGCTCCTGCCAGAGGGCAATCGCAACGATGAGATCAGTGTGGTCTTCGAGCAGGAGGGCGTGCTGGGGCAGGTCAAGGTACTGGACATGAAGCAGGAAGGAAATGTCCCCAATACGCGCAAGCTGCTCTTCAACGGCATCCCGCAGACCAACATGCTCAAAGGCGACTACAGCGCGACCAGCTATTTCAGGTACGTGCACTGGGTGGCGATGCTGGCGGGAATGAAACCGGCAGGCTCGCAGGCCCTGATCTGTGGGCTTGGAGCGGGCAGCTTGGTGATGGAATACAGCC
Source organism: Bacteroidota bacterium (assembly GCA_031375795.1). Lineage (GTDB taxonomy): Bacteria > Bacteroidota > Bacteroidia > J057 > JADKCL01 > JADKCL01. Next base: position 3,456 of record JANMIM010000613.1, on the reverse strand, counting down.
GCTTGGGCTTCAAGACCGACGTCGTGGACATCGACTGGCGCTTGCCGGCGCTTGGCGAACGCTACTTTTACCTTGATCCGCTCGCCTATACCTTCTACGTCGACGATGCGCGGCATTTCATTGGCCAATCGACCAAGAAGTACGACATCATCACCCTCGACATCATCTTCTCGGAATCACAGCCCTATCACCTCTATACGATTGAGGCATTTCAGGAATTCAAGGAGAAATTGAATCCCGATGGCCTGATGATCGTGAACTTCCAAGGGCACTTCTTTGGGCCCGAGGGGCTGTCGGAGCGGTCGGTCTTCAAGACCATGCAGGCGGCTGGGTTTGAAGTCAACGCGCTCCCATCTGTGGGCACGGGTATCCAAGACATCATTTTTGTCGCCTCGCCCACCACCGTGCCGTTTGAAAATCTGAGCTTGCGCCGTCTGAGCCCGTGTTGCGTGAGCATCGGCCATGCCGACGAGTTTCTGGAGGATCCGCGCCACCACGTGATCTCGCGGCCCGACCTGAGCGACGCCTACATCTTCGACGACGATCACCCGCTGCTCGACATCATTCGCCTCCCCAATGTGCTGGAATACCGCACGAACAAGATCAAAAGCATTTTGGAGAAGGAGTAATTTGCGGAATGGAAGATGGAAAATTGAGAATTGAAAATGAAGAATTCTCCATTTTCCATTTATTCTTCTTCAAGCTGAAACAGGTCGCGGATGATGCTGTCGCTGACCATGAAGCCATGTTTGGTGAGGCTTAATTTTTCCTTCTCATGCACCATTTGTCCCGCCGCGATCCATGCTTCGATCTGCTGTTCCTCCTGCTCGAGCAAGTCGATGCCCCATTTGGATTTCACCAGGGACAAATCCAGGCCGGCGACCGTGCGCAGTTGCGTCATGAGGTACTCGTTCAGCTGATCGCGGTCGCTCAGGTTCTCCTCGCTTTCGACCGCCAACCTACCCTGTGACAGCGCCCGTGTGTAGGCGGCATTGTTGGCGACGTTCCAGCTGCGGCGCGCGTCGTTGTAGCTATGGGCCGACGGTCCCAATCCCAGGTAGGGGCGGCCGCTCCAGTAGGCGGCATTGTGCTGCGAGCGGTGACCCGCGCGCGCAAAGTTGCTGAGCTCGTATTGCAGGATGCCCGCCTCGCCGAGCCGGTCGATGAGGTAAAAATACTGGTCCACATGGGCGCTGTCGGGTTCGGGCGTGACCCAGCCCTTGGCGATCTGCTGGTGCAGCAGCGTCTTTTCCTCCACGGTGAGGGCGTAGGCGCTTATATGTGGCACGTTCAAGGCGACGACCTGCGCGACATTGGCCTCCCAGGTCTCGCGACCGCTGCCGGGGATGCCGTAGATCAGGTCGACGGTGATGTTGGTGATGCCGAGGTCTTGTGCCGATTTCACGGCGCGGTCGGCTTGCTGGGCGTCGTGGCTGCGGTTCAGGAGGAGCAGGTCTTGGTCGGAAAAGGACTGGATGCCGATGCTCAGGCGATTGACACCCATGGCCTTCAATTCGCGGAGCTTGGTCAGGCTCAGGTCATCGGGATTGGCTTCCAGGGTGATTTCGGCAGTCGGCGAGACCAAGTAATGGTCGCGAAGGCCGTCCATGATTTGCCCAAGGGCCTTGTCGGGCAGCAAGCTTGGCGTCCCACCCCCGAAATAGATGGTTTCGATCACCGTGCCATCAGCAAAAAAGCCCGCCCGCAGGGCAGCCTCTTGCTGGAGGCAGTCCGCCATGGCATCCATTTTCCCCAGCGCGGTGCTGAAGTGGAAGTCGCAGTAGCTGCAAGCCTTGCGGCAAAAGGGAATGTGCAGGTAGATGCCCGCCACCCGGCTCAATGCTTGGATTGGGAGGATGCGGCGGCCAGCATGCTGGCTTTGTAGGCGGTAAGGGCCTCGCCGAGGCACTCGCAGGCCAAGACCAGCTCAGGCTTCTCGAGCACGTAGGCGAGGCGCACCTCGTTGCGACCCAAGCCTGGCGTGGAGTAAAATCCGCTGGCTGGGGCGAGCATCACGGTCGCGCCTTTGTAGGAAAAGGACTCCAGGATCCACTGGCAGAATCGCTCGGTGTCGTCCACGGGCAGGCGCACGACCATGTAGAATGCACCCGAGACCTCGGGCACAAGCACGCCCGGGATCTTGCGCAGTTCGCGCACGCAGGTGTCGCGACGGCTCACGTACTCGGTATTCACCTCATCAAAATAGCTCTGCGGCAGGTCGGTGAGTCCCTCGGCGCCGATCTGCTCGAGCGTGGGCGGCGAGAGGCGGGCCTGGGCAAATTTCATCGCGGCAGCCATCACCTCCTTGTTGTGCGACACGACCATGCCGATGCGGGCACCGCAGGCGGCATAGCGCTTGGAGATCGAGTCCACGACCACCACGTTTTGATCCACACCTTCGAGCTTCAGGGCCGAGTAGTGGACCTGACCGTCGTAGACAAACTCGCGGTAGACTTCATCCACAAAGAGGAAGAGGTCGTGTTTCTTGACGACATCGCGCAGCTTCTCGAGCGCGGCCTGGTCATAGAGCTTGCCGGTCGGGTTGCTGGGATTGCAGATGAGGATGGCCTTGGTGCGAGACGTGATGAGTTTTTCAAATTCCTCGATCTCCGGCAGGTCAAAATTGTCTTCGATGCGGGTATTGATGGCGACGACCTTGGTGCCAGAGGCAATGGCGAAGCCGTTGTAGTTGGCGTAGAATGGCTCGGGGATGATCACCTCGTCGCCCGGGTCGAGGCAAGACATGAAGGAAAACAGCAGGGCCTCCGAGCCGCCCGTGGTTACGATCAGATTCTCCTTTTGCACGGGCAGGCCGAGCCTGCGGTAATACTGTGCAAATTTCTCTACCAGGCTCGGGAAACCGCCGCTGGGGCTGTACTCGATGGTGGGCACATCGGCATTGCGCACCGTCTCCATGAACTGCGGCGGGGTCGGCAAGTCTGGCTGACCGATGTTGAGGTGATAGACATGCACACCGCGTGCCTTGGCAGCGTCTGCAAATGGAACCAACTTCCTGATCGGGCTAGGCGGCATGTCATGGCCACGCTGAGAAATTTTGGGCATAGAAATTTAGAATTACTCTGGGGGCAAATTTAGGAAAATGAGGCACAATCCCATGAAAAGCCAGCGATTCAGCAGGTGAAAAATCGAACTCGTAACTCCTTGGCTTTGTGATGCTTTGAAAACTTGCTGAAAAATATTTTTCAAGCTAACTTCGTTTTCGGGGAAGCCGGTGGCTTGCGCCACCTTCGGGTGGGGCCTCCATGTTCTTCTTCCCATATTTTTTTAGAAGGCGGGGTGTTCATTGGAGATGTTTCCCCGCCTTTTCCTTGTCATAAATTTAGGCATAATATTTAATATAACAATCTGCCTATCAACATTTTGTAATTTTTTTCACATTCCCTCCCTGGGAAGAAGGATACACAAAACCCAGGAAACTGGAGCCTCGGTGCCAAG
>JANMIM010000529.1:0-1545 GCA_031375795.1 Bacteroidota bacterium | reverse complement strand
GGAACTCAAGATCGAGGCCATCGCCGTCGGCAATGGCACCGCCGGCCGTGAGACCGAGACCTTCTTGCGCAGCCTCGGCCTGCCAAAGGAAATCCCCATCGTCCTCGTGAACGAAAGCGGGGCCTCCATCTACTCGGCCTCGGACGTGGCGCGCGAGGAATTTCCCACCGAAGACCTCACTGTGCGCGGGGCAGTCTCCATCGGCCGCAGGCTCATGGATCCGCTGGCAGAATTGGTGAAGATCGATCCCAAATCCATCGGCGTCGGGCAATACCAGCATGACGTGGACCAAAACAAACTCAAGGAAAGCCTCGACGACGTGGTGGAGAGCTGTGTGAACATGGTGGGCGTGGACCTGAACACGGCGAGCAAGCAATTGCTCACCTACGTGTCTGGCCTCGGCCCCTCCCTCGCAGCCAACATCGTGTCGCACAGGGACAAGAACGGTCCCTTCAAGAGCCGCAGCGCCTTGCTCAAGGTGCCGCGTCTCGGTGAGAAGGCCTACCAACAGGCGGCAGGCTTCCTCCGCATCCGGCAAAGTGTGCATCCGCTGGATGGATCGGCGGTGCATCCTGAGAGCTACCCGGTCGTGGACAAGATGGCGCAGGACCTCGGTTGCAAGGTGGCCGACTTGCTGGAGCGCGACGAGCTGCGCAAGCAGCTCAAGCTGGAACGCTATGTGACGCCGACGGTGGGCATGCCTACCTTGAAGGACATCCTGAAGGAACTGGCCAAGCCCGGCCGCGATCCGCGGGCGGAGTTTGAGGCGGTCGTGTTTCGGGAGGGCGTGAATGCCATCGGCGATTTGGAGGAGGGCATGGTCTTGCCGGGTGTGGTCACCAACATCACGCGGTTTGGTGCCTTTGTGGACATCGGCGTGCACCAAGACGGCATGGTGCATGTCTCGCAGATTGCGGATCGATTTGTCCAAGACCCCGCCGAGGTCGTGAAGGTGCAACAAAAAGTGATGGTGAGGGTGGTCGAGGTCGACAAGGCGCGCAAGCGCATTGCCCTGAGCATGAAAGGAATCAAGCCATGAATTGGAATCAGGAAACCTATATCAAGGCGCTCAATTTTGCCAGCGACGCCCATCTTGGGCAGTTGGTGCCCGGCTCGAGGCGCCCCTATGACACCCACCTCGCCAAGGTCGCGATGGAAGTGATCGCGGCACTGGCATCAGACATCGCTGCAGATGGGGAGCTCGCGCTGCAATGTGCGTTGCTGCACGACAGCTTGGAGGACACGGCCGTGGAGTATGAAACGATTGCCTTGGAATTTGGGGAAAAGGTAGCCGAAGGCGTATTGGCATTGACCAAAGACAAGCAGTTGCCCAAGGCCGAGCAAATGGGCGACAGCCTGCACCGCATCCAGCTCCAACCGAGGGAGATCGCGATGGTGAAACTGGCCGACCGCATCACCAACATGGCCCCGCCACCCAGCCACTGGAGCAATGAAAAACGCATCGCCTACCAAGTCGAGGCGGGCCTCATCCACCGGCAACTGGGCCATGCAAGCGACTACCTCGCCCGTCGGCTCCACGACAAG
>JANMIM010000508.1:0-1920 GCA_031375795.1 Bacteroidota bacterium | reverse complement strand
CTTGATCTCGGCCTCCATCTTGTCGGGGTCGATGTCGCCGACCAGGATCACAGCCATCAAGTCTGGGCGATACCATTTTGTGTAGAAATTCTTGACGGTCTCGTACTTGAAATTCTTGAGGATCTCGACCTTGCCGATGGGAGTGCGTTGTCCATACTTCGCGCCATTGACCATCACGGGGATGAGTTCCTCCATGGTGCGGGTCATGGCGCCTGAGCGCAGGCGCCACTCCTCGATCACGACACCGCGCTCCTTGTCGATCTCGGCATTGTCAAAGCTCAGGCCCTGAGCCCAGTCCTCCAGCACGAGCATGGCCTTGTCGACCAGCTCAGGCTTGTCGGTGGGCACTTGCAACATATACACCGTCTCGTCAAAGGACGTGTAGGCGTTCAGGTGCGGCCCAAATTTCACGCCCATGGCTTCGAGTGCATCGACGAGCTCGCTTTTCTTGAAGTGCGTGCTGCCATTGAAGGCCATGTGCTCACAGAAGTGCGCAAGTCCTTGCTGGTCATCGTCCTCGAGGACGGAGCCGGCATTGACGGCGAGGCGAAGCTCGGCGCGGTTGGCGGGCTCGACATTGCGCTTGAGGTAATAGGTCATGCCATTGGGCAGCTTGCCCGTGCGCACGTCGGGGTCGTTGGGGAATGCGGCTTGCGCCAGCGCGAGCGGCGCGAGGCCTATGGTTGCGAGCAGCAAAAATGCGATTTGCCGCCCAATTGTACGAGTTATCATGCGTGTGACCTTTTTTGGGTACATGGGTAAATATTGGTGTCAAAGATAAAGTACATGCGCGAATTTTTTGTCCCGATTTTGGGGGCGGGGGATTCCTGTGAAATGGGGGTAGTTGGGGCTAGGCTTGTTGCTGGGTTAGGAATGCGTAGGCGGTTGGGAATTGGTGGATGTTGAGTTTTTCGCCCAAACTTTTATGCCTTAGACTGCTCCACCGACCTACCTATTTCAAAAGGATTGCATATAAGGCTCAGGTTGCCGATATTTGAAATATGGAACATGACAGCGGTTTTTTGCAAAGAAAGGTTGATGCTGCGCAGCTTTTGCTCTCTATCGACGATGCTGCACTACTAGATGCGGTTTATGCCGTGCTCATGAATGCAAATGTTCCCGTCGATTGGTATGAACGAATGGAAGATGAGGAGAGGGAAGCTATCCGCCAGAGTCGCGCTGAGCTGGCCGCTGGCAATGTCGTGGCGCATGAGGACCTGATGAAGCAAATGATGGGATGGACCAAAAAGTAACTTGGAGCAAGGCCGCGAGCGCTTTTTATGCGGATGGTTTCAAGTGGCGGCTCGAGAATGTTTCGGACATGAGTGCCCTTCGATTTGCGGATGGCGTGACAAAGGCCCTCAACCGTTTGGCAAACTACCCCACATCTGGAAGACCGGCAGCAACGGACCCGACACTCAGACAAGGGAATGTCGGCTATGACCTCTATGTGGTTTATGAAATCATGTCCTACCGCATCCACATACATAGAATGCGGTCACACAAGCAGGGTACGTAGGAATTTTCTTTGGTAGTAACTTAGGCTTGGGAGGCGATTACAGTCTGCAGACGATTCCCTACCCTTGAAAAAAATTAGGTGATTGCCCATATTTGATCCCATGAAAGTAGCACAGAGTTTTTTGGAACTGAAGCTCGCGCTTGCACAGAGGCTACTTGCCACGACGGATGAGACCATGCTCGGAAGGATTGCCGAGGCGATGGAGCCTGAGGGCGACTGGTATGCGCAGCTCGATGAGGAAGACAAAAAAGACATCAGACTTGGCGCAGAGGAGGCGGCCGCTGGCAAACTTTCATCCCATGACGATGTGATGGAAAGGATTTTGGCATGCCTGCGCAAGTAAGCTGGACTCCAAGGGCCAAATCCTGGCTCACGAGCGTAATATATATATATATATATAT
>JANMIM010000507.1:0-7681 GCA_031375795.1 Bacteroidota bacterium | reverse complement strand
GGCATTGTCGGCGACGAGGACCAACGTGAGCTGCCATGGCGCCCATGACGGCACCGCGACGGCCAACGTGATGGGCGGCTGCGCGCCCTACAGCTACGTTTGGAGCAACGGGGCACATACCGCCTCGATCACGGGATTGGCGCCGGGCAGCTATTGCGTGACGATCACCGACGGCTACGGCTGCCACCGCAACGCTTGCGTGACGGTGGGCCGTCCAATGGCCGTCGTGGCAGAGGCCGGGGCCAACCAGGTGGTGGTGCCGGCTTACGCCCCTCAGGCCTGCGTGACGCTCACGGGCACGGCCATGGGCGGCACGCCAGCCTACCAGTGGCAGTGGACGACGCAGTCGGGCCTCGTGCTCGGCAATGGTGCGAATGTGAGCGTGTGCCCCTCGGTGACCACGGTGTATTACTTGCAAGTCACTGATGCCAATGGCTGCACGGGCCGTGACAGCGTCGTGGTATGCGTGCGCAGCCTGAGCTGCGGCAACAACAAGGTCCAGATCTGCCACAGGCCGCCGGGCAATCCCGGGAACCAGCAGACGCTGTGCCTCCCCACGAGCGCGGTGCAGGTCCACCTGGCCCACGGCGACCTGATGGGACCCTGCGGCAGGGCCTACAACTGCATCTTCCCCGGCACGGGCACCCATGGCAATGGGCATGGCAACGGCCACGGCAAGGACGCAGCTGAAGCTGGCGGCGCCGAGGACGACGTGCAGCCGATGCTGAGCATGCGCGCCTTCCCGAATCCGACGAATGGCGACCTCAAGGTGGACCTGCTCTGCCGCAGCTGCACCGAGGATGGCTTGTACACGCTCAAGGTGACCGACGTCTATGGACAGGTGATCTTGTTGAGCGAGGTGCCTGTCATATCTGGAGAGGGCTCCATCCAGCTCGACCTGAACAAGTATGCTGCCGGGGTGTACCTGATACACCTGAACGATGGCACGCATAGGTTGGTGGAGCGCGTGGTGAAGCAGTAGTTTGGATTGATTGTAGATTGATTTTGCAGGCGGCTGTCTCGAAATGGACAGCCGCTTGCTATACTGGATTATTCGTATTCATTGCTGCTCGAAACCTTACGGATTCAGAACTCCCGACCTTACGCAAACTGATCCGAGTGTGTTTTGAAGACCATGGTGAGGTTTGTTCCGGGATATGTCTCCTCCGCTTCGGTCAACTGCCTGCATAATTCCGATGCCGCGTAGTTGCTTCGGGGATTGGATTGGGTATGGATTGTAATGGTGAGCGTGTTGTTGATGGGGTCAGGGTCGATGTCTGCATCAGATGAGAGGATGGACTTGACCAACATCCTGCCTTCCTTTTGATTGTTGGCGTAGACCGGGCCCAGTAGGTTGAGCAATACGGTCTCGGAGCGGTATGCGACCATCCTGATGATGTTGATGAACAACTTGGTTTCGGTTTTGAGCTTGTTGTAGCGCTTTTCCTCGGGCATGTCGGCGAGCTTGATCCTGGCCGGGATCGCCTTTCTTTGTTCGACCATGGCCTTGATCTCGTTTTCGAGCGAAGCCGCCCTTGCGGTTGTATTGGCTTGTGTGGCCAGCAGTTCAGCCACCGTGTCCAGTGGCCGGTCGAGATTGTCCTGATTGACTGATATTCCAGCTTTCAACTGGAATTAGGTGTTCTTTTCGGGCAGGGCGCAGCGTCCTCGTTGCCAAGCGGGATGCCCTGCCCCTACGATATTGCGCCTAATTTCAGTCGATTGGTCAGACAAATAAACCGTTTTGCCAATCAGGCCACCCGAGGTATCGAATCAAGAACGCACGTTCATTGGTTCAGCTCCACAAATTGGTCCCACACCCAAAGGCCATCCAAACCCCTTTGCACCAAATAGAACCCCAAACCCGCCAAATACAAATCCGCTAGCGGCAGGCAAAGCTGGAGCCCCGATCTTTCCCCAAAATCAAGAATTCATGAAAAGAATCATTTTCATCCTCGCCTTCTGCGCTAGCGCTTGCTCCCTCCAAGCCGCCACGTGGTATGTCGCCACCACGGGCAACGACGCCAACCCCGGCACGCTCAATGCACCACTGCTCACCATCACAGAGGCCATCACCCAAGCCAATCCCGGCGACGTGATCGAGCTGCGCGGCGGCAACTATCCGAGCGACGAAATCCGCGTCACCAAGAGCAATCTCACCATCCGCTCATACGCCGGCGAATGGGCGGTGATCACGGCCGTCACCAACGTGGACAACATCGCCTCTTGCATCTGGTACAATGAGCCCGACGTGAATGGCGGCACGTTGGAAAATCTGGAAATCATCGGCGGCTACTATTATGGCGTGAGCTTTGAGACCAATTGGGATTGGGGCGGCCCGGCGGCTGGCCGCCACGGCGCCAGCAACATCATCCTGCGCAATTGCAAGATCCACGACACGGGCCGCGATTGCATCAAGATCAAGCCCGGCTGCGACGGCATCCAGATCCTCGGTTGCGAATTGTACAACTCGGGCGTGGGCATCGGCAACGACCCCAACGACCCCAATGCAGAGGGCATCGACAATGTGAACGGAGACGGCATGGTCGTGCGAAATACGCACATCCACCATACCTCTACCTCGGGCGTCTATGCCAAGGGCGGTGCAGACGGCTGCATCATCGAGGAAAATTTGATCCGTGAAACCGGCGAGGCGGGCATCTTGCTCGGTTTTTATACGGATGCAGAATACTTCGACGAAATCGCCAACCCGAGCTTCTTCGAATGCCGCAACAGCATCGCCCGCAACAACATCATCGTGAACACGGGCGGAGCGGGCATTGGCTTTTTTGCCGCGCAAAACTGCCGCGCCGAGCACAATACTGTGGTCTCGGCCACGCCCAAATTTCACAGCCCGCTCTATTGTTCCAAAGGCGATATCTGGATCAGCAACAGCCTTTCACTCACCCCCGCCAATGAAAACATCACGATCATCAACAATATTTTTGTCGATCAAAGCGGCACGGGGCAAGACGATTACACCTTTCAGGTGCGCGAGGGTGCCCTCACAGGTGCCAACACGATCGACCACAATATTTACCAAAAGACCACAGGCCCCGCGAGTTTTGACGACGGCATTGCATGGCCTGCGATGACCTTTGCGCAGTGGCAGACCACCATGGCGATCGACGCCACGAGCATGGAGACCGATCCCAGCCTCGATGCCGAGTACCACCTCAATGCCGGTAGCCCCGCCATCGACGCTGCGATGGCCTCGGCGACTGCGGTCGATTACGACTTCAATGCCCGCACAGGCACGACAGACATCGGCGCAGACGAGTATGGCGCAGGCACCAACCTCGCGACGCCGCCTGCGCCCGGCGTCATCGGCACGGGCTCGCCCAATGCCCTGCAAGCCCTGACCGAATTGCTGCCGCAAATCGAGGTGCAAATCTGGCCCAATCCCAGCAGTGACCGCGTCGAGGTCAAACTTCCCAACCTGCAACTCAGGAAAATCACCTGCCGTGACCTAGCTGGAAACTTGCTGTTTGAATCCAAAACCAGCTCGTTTTCCGTGGGAAAGCTATCATCCGGAAATTATTTGTTGACTGTTGATACCAATGGCGGCACCAAGACCAGTATGCTTCAGGTGCAGCATTGACCCATTTTCCAACACCCCCATCCTGTTGCGGGCTTCACAGCACGCGCAGGATGGATTTTTTATTCCTGTCACTCCCAAAAAAATGAAACACATTCTCCCACAAGACAGGCATATCGACGACAGGCAGGCCTTGCACGGACACGAAGCCCGATTGAGCTGGGGGACGATCAGGCCGCTTTGCGGCTGCAACTGAGGCCGACGGCGCTCAGACCGACCTGGCACGGTAGCAGCTCCTGCCCGCCAAAGGGCCCGCCCGCGATTTTTGTTGGATTTCATCACGCGATACGCTTTCTTCATTCAAATTTCGAATCGATGCGCTTGTGCCTGGTATGGATGCTGATTTGTTGCTCGTGCGTGGCGCTCGCACAAGCACCTCGGCATTTCAGGCATTTCACGGAAAAGGACGGCCTGAGCGACAACCGCGTGCAGACGGTATTGCGCGATCGGCAGGGATTTGTGTGGGTCGGGACTGCAAACGGCCTCAATCGCTATGATGGCTACGGTTTCAGGCACTATTTTCCTGATCGTCCGCATCCCGAACGGTCGGTTTGCAGTGAATCCATTGCCGACCTGAAGCAAGACTCGGCAGGCCACATCTGGATTGCCACCAACAATGGCCTCAACTGCTTCGATCCCAAAACGGGCAAATTCCGCACCTGGAACAATGTCGGGCGCAACGATGGCTCCCTGCCGAATCCCATCGTGTGGAACCTGCATTTGGACCGGATGGACAGGCTATGGCTGGCCTGCGACAACCGCGACCTGGTTCGCTACGATGCCGCCGCCGACAAATTCATCACATATCCTTGGCGGAACTTTGTGCTCAAGACTTTGCCCCAGACGCCCAGCGACGCCTATTTGGTCATCTACGCGCTCCAACCCAAATCAGACCACGCCCTTTGGCTGCTCACCAATGTCGGCTTCTTCAGCTTTGACTGGGAGGCCAATGCATTTTCCTACCATGAATTTCCGAAGCAAATCGAAGCCGCCACAGCGCCCAACGACTGTCCTGAAACGGCTTTGTTTGGCAGCTGGGATCAGGACATCGTGCGCTACGACCCTTGCCGTGACCGTTGGGAACAGATTCTCTTGCCGCTGCCTGCAGATTTGGTGGGTGGTCGCCGCTTGGTGAACAAAATCATCCCCTACCGAGGTGGAGACTGCGTCCTGGCGCGACAGGGATTGTTTTGGTTGCCGCAACGCCATGGCAAGGCAACGATCATCGACCATGTCGGCGACGGCGTCGCAGACATGCCCTCGGGCATGCTCACGGTGGCGATGGTCGATCAAGACGGCGCACTCTGGATCGCTGGCGAGCAGGGACTCTGGGTGAGCGAACCCGTGCATCAGCAGGTGCATTACCGGCAATTGAAAGCCAATGCTGCCAACGATTTCTACAATACCTTCGTGCGGTTCCTCGATCTGCCCGATGGTCGGTTGCTGAGTTTGGACTTCTATTTCCATCAGCTCATCGTCACCCAAGGCGATCAATTGTTGAAGCAAATGGATCTGCCCGCCAAAGCCAGCCTCCTGTACCGCGACAGCCATGGCATCATCTGGATTGGCGGCGGGGAATCCATTTTCCAATTGGACCCACAGACGTATCAATTGCGGCCATTTACCTTGCCTGAGCGGCCGGGAAAGCGTGAGGCCGGTGGATATTGGGAGCAAATGGCGGAAGACAGCAAGGGCAATTATTGGTTTGCCAACCGCAAAAACGGAGCGGTTGTCTGGAATCCGCAAACCCAAAAGGCATGGTTTCCAGATTCCAGCGTGGGTTTCATTGGCACCGAGCTCACGTCCTTGTATGCCGACACTGCCCGCAAAACCGTCTGGATCGGATCGCTGGATTATGGTCTCTTCCGATACGATGAAACCACCGGCAAATTCACCCTCTACCAACACGATCCCAAGGAACCGATCCATAGCCTGGGCGCGTTTATGGTGACGGGGATTTGTCGTGATGCACAAGGGTATATTTGGGTTTCCAGCGATCCTGGCGGCGTCTCGCGGTTTGATTATGCTGCCCCAAAAGGGCAGGAATTTCTAAGCATTGCCACAGCGGCGGGCCTGCCGAGCAGCCGCGCCACGAGTATTGTGTCGGATCAAAAGGGGCGCCTTTGGGTCGGCACATTGCGGGGGCTCGCCTGCTTGGATCCCAAAACGGGTCGCCTACGGTCATTTTCCAAGGAAGATGGTCTCGCCACCGATTTTTTGGACATGCCCTTGATCTTGGCGGATGACGGCCGCATTCGCAATGGAACGATCTATGGCTACCAATCCTTTGATCCCGACAGCCTCTTGCAGGAGCGCGTCAATGAAGACATTCACCTCACTTCGTTCAAGATCTTCGACCAAGAGTTGTGCGATTCGCTCAATCTGGCAGCGACCCATCACCTGGAACTGAGTTGGCGGGAGAATTTCTTCAGTTTTGAATTTGTGTCCAGCGACGTCTTGGCGGCGCGCAAGACGGTTTATGCCTATCGTCTTCAAGGGTTTGACCCGCGATGGATCAGGATCGACGATCGCCACAATGCCAGCTATACCAATGTCCCTCCCGGCAAATACTTGCTCGAAATTCGGTCGGGAAGGGAAGGGCGATGGAATGCGCCGGGCATACGACTCTCGATTTCCATCTCGCCGCCCTATTGGGTGACTTGGTGGTTTCGGACCTTGGTTGCCATCGTGTTGATCGTGTTGGTTTATGGTGGGTATCGGCTGCGCATCCAGCAGATTCGCAGGGAGGAGACCCTCAAATCGGAATTCAGCCAACGCATCGCCAAGACCGAAATGACAGCCTTGCGCGCGCAGATGAATCCGCATTTTGTCTTCAATTGCCTCAGCTCCATCAACCGTTTTATTATGGTCAATCAGCCCGAGGAGGCCTCGGCTTATCTGACCAAATTTTCACGGCTCATTCGTCTCATCTTGGACAATTCACGCACGGAGACCGTCTTGCTGAGCAAGGAATTGGAGGCGCTCAAATTGTATGTCGAGATGGAGCAAATGCGCTTTGCAGACCGGTTTGCGTACAAACTGGAGCTTGATCCTCATGTACAGGTCGAGCATGTCGAGATTCCTCCGCTTCTGATCCAGCCTTATGTCGAAAACGCAATATGGCATGGCCTGATGCACAAAAAAGAAGGCTGCGTGCTGGTCGTCAGGGTTTTTCAGGAAGACAAGCGACTCTGCATCGAAATCGAGGACAATGGCGTCGGCCGGGCCAAGGCAATGGAGCTCAAGAGCCGCTCGGCGATGGTGCAAAAATCGCATGGCATGAAGGTGACCTCTGAACGCCTGGAGGTGATCAATCGCCTCTATGGGACGCAGGCGACGGTCGAAACCACAGACCTGTTGGATGCGCGGGGCGAGGCGGCCGGCACCCGCATCAGGCTCACTTTGTGAAGGGAAATGAAACGCAATATCAAAGGAAATGATAGCTACAATATTGATCGACGACGAGCGCAATTGCACAGACCTCCTGCGGGTGATGCTGGAGAAATATTGCCCGGATATTGCGGTGACTGCCGTTTTCAACGATCCTGAATTGGCCTTGGCGCATATCAAGGCTGAACGTCCGCAGCTGGTCTTTCTCGACATCGAGATGCCACGCTTGAATGGATTTGATTTGTTGCAGGCTTGCGGCACGCTGGACTTCAAGGTCGTCTTCACGACGGCCTACGATCAATATGCCCTGAAAGCTTTCAAATTCAATGCATTGGATTATCTGCTCAAGCCGATCGACAAGGAAGAATTGATCCACGCGGTCGAGAAAATCAAACGGGCGAGCGCACCGACGGCAGAGCGCGTGGAGGCCGTGCGCCTGCTACGCGAGACGCCCATGCCCGAGCGCATCGCCTTGCCTGTCGGGCAGGAACTCGTCTTTGTCGAGGTCGCCGAAATATTGTACTGCGAATCCGACGGGAGTTATGTCTCCGTGTTCATGCAACACCAATCCAAACCGATCCTGCTCTCCAAAAGCCTCCGTGAATTTGAGGAATTGCTCAACAATCCCGCATTTTTCAGGGCCCACAATTCCTATCTCATCAACCTCAAGCAAGTCCAGAAAATCGTGCGCAC